>CAZHSL010000655.1:0-1615 GCA_964535185.1 uncultured Corynebacterium sp. | reverse complement strand
CAGCAGCTGCGCGAACCTCTCGAGCGCGGCCGGGCCCACCACGTCCTCCTCCCCCAGCGGCACCTCCTGCAGCGGCACGCGGGGCAGCGCGGTGCGGAGGGTCTCCAGGTGCTCCTCCTCGAGCGCGCGGCGGCGTTCGAGGAACTCGCCGCGACCGGCCGGGGAGCGCTTGTTGACCACGAGAGCGCCGACGTCCACGCCGGAGCGGGTGAGCTCCCGGTGCAGCTCGATGGTCTCCAGCACCGGCAGCCGCTCGGCGGCGAGCACGATCGCGAAGGAGGACAGCGCCGCGTCGGTGAGCACCTCGCGCAGCCCGGCGAGGCGGTCGCGGCGGCGCATCAGGATCGCGCGGATCTCCTCGTCCCGCTCCTCGAGCGGGTCGCGCGGCGCGGTGCTGCCCAGGAGGGCCCTGCCGCGGTCCCGGTCGAGTCCGCGCATCGCGGCGCCGAGCTCCGCGGACTTCTCGCGGCGGCGCAGCAGCCCGTCGGTCCAGGCGGTCATCACCTCCGGCAGCGCCATCAGGCGGGCCGTGTGACCGGAGGGGGCGGTGTCGAAGACGACCAGGTCGAACTCCTCCATCCCGGTCTCCACCAGCTCCGTCATCCGCTCCAGCACGGCGGCCTCATGCGTGCCCGGGGAGCGGCGGGAGAGGTCCATGTGTTTGTCGACCTCGCCGGCGAGGTTCTGCGGCATCAGGCGCTTGAGGGTGTGGGCGACGTCGGCCAGGTGGCGGTCGGTGGTGGCGTCCGGGTCGATCTCGAGCCCCATCAGGCGGTCGCCGAGACCGTCTCCGAGCCGGGTGCGGCGGTCCCCGATCCGCTGCCCCCACAGGTGCCCGAGGTTGTGGGCGGGGTCGGTGGAGACCACCAGGGCGCGGCGGCCCTCGCGGGCGGCGGCGAGCGCGAGCGCGGAGGCGACGGTGGTCTTGCCGACCCCGCCCTTCCCGCCCAGGAACAGCACGCGGCGCTCGGCGGCGAGGCTCAGCAGCATCGGTACTCCTCCAGCGGCGAGCGCTCCATGCCCATGCGGCGGTGCCAGTCGTGGAAGCCGTCGTAGAGCACGGGCAGCAGCTCGGCGGTGTAGTAGGCGGCCGGATTGGGCACCCCGAGCATCTCGCTCATCACGAGCATGCGGAACAGGTCGTCCTCGTCGCGCTGCGCCCTGGCGAAGGCCCGCCGGTAGGGGGCGACGTAGAACTCGTGCAGGCCCTCGCTGAAGGCGCGCCAGCGCCGGGCGAGCGAGCGGTGGGGGCGTGCGGCCTCCCCGCCGACGGGCCCGTCCGGGGACCCGTCGGCAGGAGAGGGGGTGGGAGGCGGGCTCACGCGCCGGAGCCGCCCGCGCCGAGGGACTCCCGTTCGTCCTCGTCCTCGGGATCGGGCTCGGAGGTGCGGGCGCGGTGCAGGGCGACCGCCGCCTCGACGATCACCCACACGGCCGCGATCAGGATGATCACGTCCAGCACCAGCAGCAGCCAGTTCCCGGCGGCGAGGAAGTCGCCCAGCTGGATGATCAGCGCGTAGACGCTCACGAACAGCACGAACACCAGCGGGATCAGGACCGGCAGCACCGGGCGGCGCTTGCGCATCAGCATCACCGCGAGGATCGCCAGGGTGAG
>CAZHSL010000654.1:0-1617 GCA_964535185.1 uncultured Corynebacterium sp. | reverse complement strand
GCCACGCGCACCGAGACCCAGGACATGGAGGAGTACATCTTCGAGGTCCAGGTCCCGATGGAGGACGCGACCGAGGTCAAGAACGGCCAGAAGAAGATCGTCCGCCGCGTCCGCGTGCCCGGGTACGTCCTGGTCCGCATGGACCTGACCACCGAGTCCTGGCGCGTCGTGCGCGACACCCCCGGCGTGACCGGGTTCGTCGGCAACGCGACCGATCCGACGCCGCTGAGCTTCGACGAGGTCTACTCCATGCTCGCGCCGTCCGTCGGCCTGCCGGAGAAGAAGCGCGGCTCGGGCGCCGGTGCGAGCAAGGCCGCCGCTGCGCAGAAGGTCCCCGACTTCCAGATCGGCGAGTCCGTCACCGTCATGGACGGCCCCTTCGAGACCATGCCGGCCACCATCTCCGAGATCCACTCGGAGGCCCAGAAGCTCCAGGTCCTGGTGTCCATCTTCGGGCGCGAGACCCCGGTCGAGCTGGCGTTCGACCAGGTCGCCAAGATCTGAGCGGTGCGCGGACCCGTGCCGCGCGAATACGACCAGGATCACCCCCGATCCCGGTCGACGCCGCCGCGACGTGCAGGTAACGTCGCACCTCGGGCCGTCTCCCGCCGCGCGCGGGAGCGGGCCCTGCAGTGGGAGGAGCGCGTGATGAGCTCCGCCCGGACCACACCACAGTAAGGAAGAGCAATGGCTCCCAAGAAGAAGATCGCGAGCATCATCAAGCTCCAGATCCAGGCCGGCCAGGCCACACCTGCGCCGCCCGTGGGTCCCGCGCTCGGCGCTGCCGGCGTGAACATGATGGAGTTCGTGAAGGCCTACAACGATCGCACCGCCGATCAGCGTGGCAACATCATCCCGGTCGAGATCACGGTCTACGAGGACCGCTCGTTCACCTTCATCACGAAGACCCCGCCGGCCGCCGAGCTCATCAAGAAGGCCGCCGGCCTCCAGAAGGGCTCCGCCGTCCCGCACACCGACAAGGTCGGCAAGATCACCCAGGCACAGGTCCGCGAGATCGCGGAGACCAAGATGCCTGATCTGAACGCGAACGACATGGAGGCCGCGGCGAAGATCGTCGAGGGCACCGCTCGTTCCATGGGCATCACGGTGGAGGGCTGACGACATGGGTTTCCGTAGCAAGGCATACAAGAACGGTGCGGCCCTGATCGAAGAGGGCCGCGTGTACACCCCGCTGGACGCGCTGCGTCTCGCGCAGAAGTCCTCCCCGGCCAAGTTCGACGCCTCCGTCGAGGTCTCGATGCGGCTCGGCGTGGATCCCCGCAAGGCGGACCAGATGGTGCGCGGCACCGTCAACCTGCCCAACGGCACCGGCAAGACCGCCCGCGTCATCGTCTTCGCGACCGGTGCGCAGGCCGACGCCGCCCGTGAGGCCGGCGCCGACGAGGTCGGCGACGACGAGCTGATCGAGAAGGTCGCCGGAGGCTGGACCGACTTCGACGCGGCCGTGGCCACGCCGAACCTCATGGGCAAGGTGGGCAAGCTGGGCCGCGTGCTCGGCCCCCGCGGCCTCATGCCGAACCCCAAGACCGGCACCGTCACCATGGACACCGCCAAGGCCGTGTCCGACATCAAGGGCGGCAAGATCGAGTTCCGCAC
>CAZHSL010000653.1:0-1622 GCA_964535185.1 uncultured Corynebacterium sp. | reverse complement strand
GCTCCTGCTCGAGCACCGGGGCGGAGGTCTCGCCCACCATCACGGCGGTGGCCGCGGCGGCCTCCATCCCCTGCTCGTCGATCGTGATCACGGCCTTCTGGACCACGTCGGTGATCCGCAGGTCGGCGGCGCCGGTGATGCCGGAGAAGTCCGCCGAGCCGCTGAAGGCCTCGCTCATACCCAGCCCCTCGAGGGTCTCCTTCAGGGAGGCGTCCCAGTCGATGTCGAAGGCGGGCACCGTCAGCTGGGTCGAGGCCTCGGAGTCCTCGAGGCCGCTCAGCAGCGCGGAGAGGCCGGCGCTGTCCTCGGCCCAGGCGTCGAGCACCTCGGCGACCTCGGCGGCGGGCTGGACGAGCGCGAGGGCGAGGTCACCGCCGTAGGTGTCGAGCGAGGTCGCGCGGCAGACCTCGTCCTCGTACCAGGTGGAGGTGGAGCCGTGGAGCATCTCGGCGCTGCGCTCCTCACCGTCGGTGGTGGTGAAGGTGCCGCCGCTCGTGGTGAGCTCCTGCGGCCAGGCTGCCTTCAGGTGCAGGGCGTTGACCAGCACCAGGCGCGTGGTGGGGCTGAGCGCGTCCTCGGGGACGAGCTCCTCGATGAGGTCATCCGTGGAGTCGGCGACCCAGCCGTTGATCTCCTCGCGGGCCTCCTCTCGGGCGCCCTGCTCGGTGAAGTCCGCTTCCCACAGTCCGCTGCCGAACCAGGTAGCGAGATCCTCGAGGAAGGCGTCCTGGACCTCGAGGCCCTCCTGCAGCCAGGTCCCGTTCACGAGCGAGGCGCGGGCCGGCTCGGGCGCCTCGTCATCCTCCGCCTCGCGCTCGGCGTCGCCGATCACGGCGAGCTGCTGGGAGAGGGTGTTCGCGCTCGCGGCCAGCTCGTCCATGCCCCCGCCGAGGGTCTCCTCCATCTGGGCGAGGGTCTGCCCGGCGGCGCCCATGCCCACCATCGTGAGAGCGACCTGCGCGGACAGCGGCGAGCAGACGGCATTGACCTCGGCGCGGTCGATCGCGCCGAGCAGCGCGGCGGTGAAGGGGACGACGAGGTCCCCGGCGCCCTCGACGGGGCCCGGCTCGGCGCGCGGCAGCTCGGCGACCAGATCCGGTTCACCGCCCTGGCCTCCCTCTCCCCCGCATGCGGTGAGGGCGAGGGCGAACGGCGGCAGCAGCGCCGACGCGCGCAGCAGCGAACGGCGTGCGGGGGTCAGCGGCGCGTGGCCGGCGGTCAGCGGCGCGTGGTCGAGGCTCATCGGCGCGTGGTCGGAGGTCATCCACCTATCGAACGGCGCGGACGCGCGCATGGCAAGGGCCGACGAGGGATCCGCACGATGCCCGCACGGCACGATGGCCGGACCCCGGAGCAGTCGCCCCGGTGCCCGGCCATCGCCGCGGGCCTCTCATACCAGCCCGTCGTGGTCGAGCACAGGCCCTCGTGGTCGGGTACCAGCCCGTCGTGGTCGAGCACAGGCCCGCCGTGATCGAGCACAGGCCCGTGGTGGTCAGTTGCTGGCGCGTGGGAGCACGCTCTGGCTATATCGCCACAGCGTGCTCCCTGACGCCAGTACACGTCACCGGAGCCGGTCCGCGCGGTGCGGGGCCGGGCACGCCAGCCTGGCCCCGCAGCTGGCC
>CAZHSL010000652.1:0-1626 GCA_964535185.1 uncultured Corynebacterium sp. | reverse complement strand
GAGGTCGCGGCCTGCTCCTGGATCTTCACCGAGTTGTCGGCGAGCATCTGCGAGGTGCGGGAGATGAGGTTGTCGGTGGTGCGGTTGACCGCGTCGATCTGGTCCAGCACGATCTTCTGGTTCTCGAGCGCCTGCGCGGTGATCACCGCGGTGCGCAGCGCGGTGACCGTGGTGGTGCGCGCCCGCTCCACGCCCTGCTGGAGCTTGGTGTTGTTGTCCTCGATCAGGCCCATCGAGAGGTAGGCCTGCACCGTGACCGCGATCTGGGTGGCGACGTCCTGGCGGCGCTGACGCACCGCGAACAGCACGTCCCGCTCGAGGGCGTCGGCCTCGGCGGCCTTCCCCTCGGCGCGCAGCTGCTCCGCCCGCCGCACCGCCCGGTCATCGAGCAGGCTCAGCAGGTAGGAGGCCTTCTTCAGGGAGGCGAGGTCGTCCCACAGCGCCCGACGCTCGACGGAGAGCTCGGCGTTGTCCTTCTGCAGCATCTCCTGGCCGCGGCTGAGCGCGCCGAGCACCTGGTCGAGCTGGTCCTGATTGGATTCGAAGCTGCGGAAGTAGCGCTTGGCCATGTTGCGGCCGGGCAGCCAGCCCAGCGCCTTGTCCGCGAAGGTCTCCTCCTTCGGGGCGAGGTCCTCCATGGTGGTGCGCAGCTCGGACAGCGACTTCGCGACGGACTCCTGCGCATTGCCCTTCTCCTTCGACTCCCGCAGCGACTGCTGCATGAAGCGGGAGGAGGTCTGGCTGGTGCGCTCGAAGGTACGGCGCGCGACCGCTCCCAGCGCGTTGACCTGCGCGGTGTACTCCTGCGAGTGGGGGTTCAGCTGAGCGACCTGCTCCACCCAGGCGTCGGCCCGCTGCTCGAGCTCGGCCTGCTGCTCGGGCGCCAGATCGGGCAGCATGTCGCCGGCCTGGTCGTCGTCGATCGACTCGACCGGCTCGGCCGGGGTGATCTCCTGGGCGGGCGTGGGCGGCTCGAGCTTGTTCATGGATGCCTCCTGGGCGGTTGCCGATGGGAAGGTTCGTGGGGGTGTCAGAGGTCGATGATCGGGTTCAGGTGCTGGTCGGCGAAGCGGGCGCGCAGGAACTCGGCGTGCACCTCGAGGGAGCGGGAGACCCCGCCGACGAGATCGGCCTCGATCTGCTCGACCCCCTCCGCGAGCACGTTCAGCTGCTGGTCGATGCTCGCGAGGTTCTCCAGCGCCTCCTGCCGCGCGGTGCCCTCGAAGGTCTGCAGGAAGCCGATGGTGTCGGCCGCGGCGTCGACCAGGTCCGGCACGTAGCGGCAGGCGATGCCCTCGAGCATCGTCACCTCGCCGGCGGAGGGCCGCAGCGCCTGCAGCTGCTCGGCGCCCACCAGCGCGTCGATCCGGGTCAGCAGCGCCTCGACGTGGTCCAGCACGGAGGTGGCCGTCGGAGTGCTGCCCGCCTGCGGTCGCAGGCGCGCGACCTGCTCGCCCGTGGTGGCGTCGGCCGTGAGGATCTTCTCCAGCACGGTGCGGGTGCTGTCCGGCACGGAGGCGTCCAGCACGGGGTGCGCCGTCGCGGCAGGCAGCGGACGGTTAGCGGCCGCGCCCACCCCGCCGAGGGTCACCACGCCCACGCCGGCGGCCGCGGCGAGCGCGAGCA
>CAZHSL010000651.1:0-1628 GCA_964535185.1 uncultured Corynebacterium sp. | reverse complement strand
TGGCGACGACGTAGTCCTCCGCCGCGGACTCGTTGCACCACACGATGGTGCCGCCCTGCTCGACGAGCTGCCGGGTGAAGAGCGTGTCCTCCCCTCCACTGAGCCCGAACGACTGCTCGAAGCGCAGTTCGTGGCCGTGGATCTGCTGCATGTCGAGCATGAGGTTCCCGGCTGCGGCTGTCGCGAGAACGGTGCCGGTGGGGCGCTGCGGTCGGCGGAACGTCCCCGAGGCGATCACCCAGGGGTCGGTGTTCTCGTGGAAGACGGAGATGACCCGGCCCGCGACGGCACTCGCGCCCGTCTCTCGCCACACGTCGACCAGGCTCGCAAGCCAGCCCTCGAGCGGGATCTCGTCATCGTCGAGGAAGGCGAGGAGATCGCTGGTCCTGCATTCGTCCAGTGCGCGGTTGCGGGCGGCGGAGATGCCGGGCGTCCTCTCGTGGACGTACCTGAGGCCCGTCCCGAGCCCGGACCCTTCGACGGTGTCTCGCGCGGAGCCGTCCGGATCGTTGTCGATCACCAGCACGTCGACGACGGCGTCGGAGGTCTCGGCGATCCGGTCGGGGAGCGCCTCCAGCAGCAGGGACAGCTGCCCGGGTCGCTTGAAGGTGGGGATGGCGATCGTGATCCGGAGCTGGCCGGATCGGTCTGCGCGCGGCCGAGGTGCGGAGAGCTCCGGCGTGGGGTTCCGGGGAGTCGGCGACGGTGCGCGACGGAGCAGCTGCGCAGCTCCCGAGAGGAAGCCACGAGCCGCGGCCAGGAGCCCCCGCGGCTCCGTGAACGCCTGCTTCCGGCCCCCGCGCATCCAGATCAGGGCGGATTGGCGGGGAGCGACCAACACCCATCGTGCCCAGTCCCTCCCGCGCAGATGTCGGCGCCCGAAGAGCATCCGATTGCGGATGTTGTAGTAGTAGTAGGTCGGCGATTTCGTCCGCCCACCCCCGGGCCCCTGGGTCCCGCCCTCCTCATGGACCACCAGCAGGTCGGGCCGGAGCTCGAGGCGCAGTCCCAGATCCGCAGCGCGCCATGAGAAGTCGACGTCCTCCCAGTAGAGGAAGAAGTCCTCGCTGAAGCCGCCCAGGAGGTCGAATGCCCTGGCGCTGAAGGCCAGGCAGGCTCCGCTGAGCCAATTCGCCCACTCGGGGTCCGCCTCGTCATCGGACCATCCGGAGCGCATCCGGCCCGTCTGCCGGTGCACTCGGGCGCCGCGGTAGTGCGGGTGCCCTTCCTCGTCGTCCATGAAGGGGGAGACCAGGGCGAGCGGATCGATGGTGACGTTCCGGGCGAGCTCGCGCAGCACGTGCGCCGGAGCGATCGCATCGGGATTCAGGGTGATGAACGCGTGATGCCCGCGCTCCCGGGCCGCCTTGACCCCTCGGTTGACGCCGGCGCCGAAGCCGTCGTTCGCGGAGGCGACGAACAACCAGCCGCGCTCACGGCACAGGGCTTCTGCGCTCTCCCGTGCGGCGCGGGAGTGGAAGTTGTCGACCAGCACCACGAGGGCACCGAGCTCGGCGTCCACGTCCGCGCCGATGTTCGCGGCGACCAGCGACGGGTCCCCGTAGTTGACGATGATGACCGCGTACGCGGTGGAGCTCTCCACGCCCACGACTCTCCTCAGATCCGGT
>CAZHSL010000650.1:0-1628 GCA_964535185.1 uncultured Corynebacterium sp. | reverse complement strand
GGCATCACCAGCACGATCGTGTCGTCCTCGGCGACCCACGTGTAGGGCGGCAGCAGATGCGGGTGCCGGCCCAGGCCCTGCGCGGAGCCGACCGTCTGCTCGCGCACGAAGCGCAGCACGTCCGCGCCGTCGCGCTGACGCATCACCTTGGCCGCGCAGACCGCTCCGTACCGGCGGTCGATCGCACGCCACAGCGAGCCCGAGGCGCCCCGGGCGAGGGGATGGAGCAGCTCGATACGGCCGGCGATGACATCGGACATGATGGACGTCATGCTAGGGCACGGCCGTGCCCCGGACCGCCCGCGGATCCGGGATCTGGCACTCTGTGCACTGAACGCCCGGACCCCGCCCCCGACCCCAGGAGTGCGCATGACCCGCCCAGCGCGAGAGAGCGGTGCGCTCGTCGCCGTCACCGGGACGATCGCGGCCGCTCTGGTGCCCGCGCTGGCGTTCGTGCTGTGGGGAGCGCTGCCCGCCGCGCAGGCGGACCCGAGCGAGGAGCCGGCGCCCGCGCACGCCTACCAGGCCGCCGGTCCCGACGTCTCCGGCGCCTCCTCGCAGGCCCAGGCGCCCCTGCTCCTGCCCGGGATCCACCTCGACTCCTTCGCCGAGGGCGGCCGGAGCCCGGAGGAGGACACCGGCACCGTGAAGTACTACCGCATCCCGGTCAGCACCGGCCAGAGGGTGCACGCCGCGGCCACGATCGCCGCCCCGCCCTACGCGGACGGCATCCCGGAGGAGCCGGACGCGCTGTCGATGGAGGTCACCTTCGTCACCGCGGGAGGGGACGCCTGCGAGGACGTCGGTGAGGACGGGGTCGGCCAGACGACCACGGGCGACGGCCCGGTCACCTCGAGCGCCGTCTCGGGCGTGGTCGGCTGGGACGGGTGCCCCGGCGAGGAGCTCTTCCTGCGCCTGACCCGGTCGGGGACCCGGGCCGGGGACAGCCCCCTGCCGGTCGAGATCCAGGTCGCCGTCGAACCCGCGGGCGTGGGCGGCGGCTCCCCGGCCGTGACCGAGGAGATCGAGGACTCCGGTGCCGGGGCCGTTCCGCCCGCCGACGACGAGCCCTTCGCTCCCGGACGCTCCTTCGCGACGGCGCCCGAGATGGAGCCCGGCTCGTACATCCTGGAGCTCGAGCCCGGTGAGGTGGGCGTGATGAGGATCCCCGTCCAGGAGGGGCAGCGGCTGCGCTGGCGGGTCGAGGTGACCTCCCAGCCGGAGGACGCGGGCGAGCTGTCGCTGCTCGTCGCCAACGCCGTGCGGGAGCCGGTGACCGTGCGCGGCGGCAGCTGGATGATGAACACCGACGACCGGGTCGCCGGGGGAGGGATGACCGCGCCGGTCGCCCTCGGCAACCGGGGCTCGGACCTGTCCTCCGTCGCGAGCGCCTGGCTGCCCGGGACCCACTACGTCACGCTGCAGCGCCTGCAGCGAGCCGCGGACGCAGACCCGCCCGGTGACGAGCCCGTCACCGTCGTGCTCACCCTCGAGGTGGAGGGGGAGCCGGACGAGGACGCGCCCGCAGGGCCGGTGCTCGAGCTCGGGGAGACCGCCGTGACCCGCGGCCCGCTGTCCTCCCTGGGCATCGACGCCTCCTGGGGCCGGCTCGCGAAGTTCGGCGGCGC
>CAZHSL010000649.1:0-1629 GCA_964535185.1 uncultured Corynebacterium sp. | reverse complement strand
GTGCGCGAGGCCGTGGTCGCACTGGGCTTCGTGGAGCGCGGCGAGCTCACCGAGGCCCAGCTCGACGAGGCCCTCGACGTCCTGTCGATGACCGCGCCGAAGGCCTGATCCGCAGCAGCGGTCGCCGCTGCGAGTCCGGCCGGCCGGCGCGCTCACGCCGCGTGCACCGAGGGGCGCTCCACCCGCGGGTGGGGCGCCCCTCCCCATGCCGGATCGCACGCACGGGTGCTCAGCGTGCACATACCCCCGTATGGGGCGCGACCAGCACATATGACACCACCTCCCACACTCCCTGCCCACGGCTCGACTCGCCTCACCACCCGCCGGGTGGCGAGGCCGCCGCACAGGCCTGACCTGGGGTGCGCTCCAGGGCGTTGGCTCGCGGCAGGCGGATCGTCCTGCTCGCGCCGTTCGCGCTTCTCCCCCTGTCCCAGCTCCTGGCGCTGGTCGCGAGCGCCGCTGCTCCGACTCGCTCATGGACGCGGCGGATCGAGGTGATCGCCGCGCCCGAGGATGCCCAGCAGCATCTTCTCGGTCTCCTCCCACTGCACGCACACCTGCTCCCACGACAGTCTGGTCACGCGGTATCCGCGCGAGGTGAGGTAGAGGTCGCGGGCACGATCCTCGGCATAGCTGACCGGGTCGTCATGGAACTCGCGGCTGTCGCACTCGATCACCCAGCTCCTACCCACGAGCAGGTCCATCCGGCGCCGCCCATCGGGGAACAGCGCCTGCGGTGTCACCTGCAGCCGCCGGGACTCGAGCCACCAACGCACGAGAGTCTCGGTCCCCGACTCGGCGTCGGGACGGAGGCGGGAGAGCGGCCGACGCAGCCGGACCGGCAGGGACGCCACGATCGCCTTCGCGTCGGCCAGGGTGAGCTTCCCTCGATGGATCGCGGACTCGAAGAGCACAGCCGCCTTCCGGATCGGGAGGCAGTGGGCCGCGTGCACCAGTACGAGTCCGAGGTCGGGGACCGGGTCGTGATCCGGCCATGCCGTCAGGAGCGGACGGTGCAGGACGAGCCTCTGCGCCTCCTCAGACGTGATGATCTCGGATCTCCGCCGACGTAGCGGGTGAGCGGTCCGGCCTGTCAGCGCCGGGTCCGAGAGCGGCCGACGGGGACGGAAGACGTGCGTGCCTTCGTGCAGCGGCGTCCAGATGCCGTGCAGCGACGCCGCGTCGAGACAGGTGGGTCTGAGTCCGAGCTCGAGCAGCGCGATGAGTCCGGCGGGCGCGTTCGACCGGATGTACCACGGGGCGACGGTCGTCACGGCCCCGGTCCGCACCCAGCGCCGCACAACCGTCACCGGAACGCCCTCCGCACGGAGGAGCGCCTGATGCGTGATCCCTCTGATCTCCACCCCATCGATCTGACCACGGTGCGCCACGGAGCATCAGCGCTCCAGCTCGGATGTGCACCGCCCGGCCCTGGGGAGGAAAGGTGAGGAGCCACGTCGGGCAGCAGGCAGAGGTGCTCAGCGTGCTCATACCCTCGTATACGGCCCGACCAGCACGTATGGCACCACTTCGCGCAATCCGGCCCGCAGGTCGGGCCCCGGATCCGCAGGCCCGTCCCCGGTCTTACCTGTCCGCCGGCGCCGGCCCGCCGCGTCAGGGGATCGGCTC
>CAZHSL010000648.1:0-1638 GCA_964535185.1 uncultured Corynebacterium sp. | reverse complement strand
ACCGACACTTCTCGGCGTTCTGGCCCGACCAGCTCTGGGTTGCCGACATCACCTAATGGGAGGGCCGCGCTGGTGTTGCGGCATCTGATGCGACTGGCAGGGGCCCCTGAGATTTCACCGGTCCTGGCGCGGGTGCACAGTGGTGGGTGAGCCGCTGATGGTGGTCCACTTTCATGACTTCACCGGGCCTTGGAGGCCTGAACGTAGACGGTGGCCCTGCCAGTCGCGGGGCGGGTGAACGGCTGGTGAGATGCCGCGCCTTCGAGCGCTTCCATTAGGTCGCCGCACGCGTCCTCAGGCTCGACCACGGCCACGAGAGGAACGGAGAGGTTCATATGGAGGGCATCGCCTGCGGGATCGATTGGGCTGAGGGACATCACGACGTTGCGATCATCAACGCCAGTGGCCAAGTCTTGGCGCGACGACGTATCGACACCGGCGCGGGCGGCTTCAGTGAGCTTGAGGAGCTCTTCGCGGTTCACGCGGCTGAGCCGAGCGCAGTACCGGTGGCGATCGAGACGGACAAGAACCTGCTCGTGGTCGCGCTCCAAGGTGCGGGACATCCGGTGTACCCGATCAACCCGCGCGCGGTGGCTCGCTACCGGGAGCGTCACGGTCAGGCCGGTGGCAAGTCTGACCCCGGCGACGCCTTGGTCTTAGCGGATATCCTGCGTACTGATGCCCACCGGCACCGCATGATGCCGCGGATGAGCGAGAAGGCGCTGGCCATCAAGGCATTGGCGCGTCAGCATCAGGAGGCGATCTGGGCGGAGCATCAAACAATCAGTCGGCTACGGTCGGTTCTGCTGGAGTTTTATCCGCAAGCGCTGCGAGCGTTTCCGCAGTTGAAGCACAAGGCCGCCCTGGCAGTGCTGGCCGCAGCCCCCACCCCGGGGCAGGGAAAGCGGATGACCCGGGCCCGGTTGATCGGCCTGCTGCACCGCTGCGGGCGCCGCAACGACCAGACCCTGGTCGAGCAGATCCTCGCCGACCTCAAGGCGCCCGCGCTGGCGCAGCCGGCCGCTGTCGAGACCGCGCTCGGTGCGTCGGTGGCAGGGCTGGTCCAGATCATCACCGCGATGCAGGACAGCGTCCGTGACCTGGAAGCGGCCCTCACCCGCGAGTTCGAGCAGCATCCCCTCGCACCAGTACTGCGCTCGGCTCCGGGCCTTGGTCCCGTTCTAGCTGCCCGGGTCCTGGCCGAGGTTGGCGATGACCCCGACCGATTCACGAGCGCACAGGGCCTACGGGCCTTCGCCGGGACCGCTCCGATCACCCGAGCCTCAGGACGATCCCGCTTCGTCCACGCCCGACGGGTACGCAATAAGCGTCTGGCCGATGCGTGTCACTGGTGGGCCTTCTCAATGCTGACCAAGTCACCCGGCGCCCGAGCACACTACGACGCCCGCCGCTCGGTCGGAGACACCCACAACGCCGCCCTACGGAACGTAGCGAACAAGATTCTCGGCCGACTCTGGTGGTGCATGGCCCACGAGCAACTCTGGAACGAATCACAGGCATGGCCCGACCACGACCAGCATCCGCAATCCATCGCCGCTTGACACCTCACCCGCGTGGGATGTCTACGTTCATACCTTCACCGGCTGGGTCTACACCGCCTTCATCACCGATGTGTTC
>CAZHSL010000647.1:0-1641 GCA_964535185.1 uncultured Corynebacterium sp. | reverse complement strand
GCTGCGGCAGCACCGTGCCCAGGCGCTCGCCGGGGGAGAGCAGCGGGGCCAGCAGCGCGGGATCCACCCCGGCGGCGTCCAGCAGCTCGTGGGACCAGTCCTGCTCCGCGAGCGCCAGCATCCCGGTGCTCGAGGCATTGGTGCGCTCGGTGCGGCGATGTCCGGTGAGCAGGTACCCCAGCAGATCCGGGAGCATCAGCAGGGTCGAGCCCTCCGGCAGCCCGTCCAGGCGGTGCTCCGCGACCAACTGGTACAGAGTGTTGAAGGGCTGCTGGGCGATGCCGGTGAGCGCATACTGCCGCTCACGGGACACCCGCTGCGCGAAGGACTCCGCGATCCCGTCGGTGCGACCGTCGCGATACGCGATCACCCCGCCGAGGATCTCGCCGCTGCCCGGCACGGGGGCGCCGTCGGCCCCGACCTCGTCGGGACCCACCAGGCCGTAGTCCACCGCCCAGGAATCGATCCCGATCGAGGCGAGGCCCTCCATACCGCGTTCCACGGCGTCCTCGTGCGCGGCGCGCAGGCCGTGCTGCACCTCCGTCCACAGGGCCGAGATGTCCCAGCGCAGCTGCCCGCCCACGTCCTGCAGCCGATTCTCGAAGCGGTGCGCCGCGACCAGCTCGATGTGGCCGCCATCGATGATCCCGAGCATGACGCGGCCCGAGGTCGCCCCCAGGTCCACGGCGGCGACGGCGAGCGGCGCCCCGGCCCGGTGCGCGGCGCTCATCGCAGGAACGCGGCCGCGACGCCGGCGTCGACCGGGACGTGCAGACCGGTGGTGTGGGAGAGGTCGCCGGCGGTCAGCGCGAACACGGCATTGGCCACGTTCGCGGGCAGCACCTCGCGCTTCAGCAGAGTGCGCTGGGCGTAGAACTCGCCGAGCTCCTCCTCCTTCACACCGTAGACCTTGGCGCGGGAGGCGCCCCAGCCGCCGGCGAAGATGCCGGAGCCGCGCACCACCCCGTCGGGGTTGATGCCGTTGACGCGGATCTGGTGCCCGCCCAGCTCCGCCGCCAGCAGCCGCACCTGATGCGCCTGATCGGCCTTCGTCGCCGAGTAGGCGATGTTGTTCGGCCCCGCGAACACCGAGTTCTTCGAGGAGATGTAGATGATGTCCCCGCCCATGGCCTGTGCGATCATCAGCCGCGCGGTCTCGCGGGAGACGAGGAAGGACCCGCGGGCCATCACGTCGTGCTGGAGGTCCCAGTCCTTCGCGGTGGTCTCCAGCAGCGGCTTGGACAGCGAGAGCCCGGCGTTGTTGACGATCAGGTCCAGGCCGCCGAAGGCGAGCGCGGCCTCGGCGACCATGTCGATGACGGCCTGCTCGTCGGAGACGTCGGCCCGCAGGGAGGCCGCCTTGTCGGGCCCGCCCAGCTCCTCGGCGGTGGCCTGTGCGTTCTCGAGGTTCAGGTCGGCGATCACCACGCAGGCGCCCTCGGCGACCAGCCGCTCGGCCGTGGCCTTGCCGATGCCGGAGCCGCCGCCGGTCACCAGCGCCACTCGGGTGGCCAGGGGCTTGGGCTTCGGCTTGCGCTGCAGCTTCGCCTCCTCGAGCGCCCAGTACTCGATGCGGAACTTCTCCGACTCCTCGATGGGGGAGTAGGTGGAGATCGCCTCCGCACCGCGCATCACGTTGAT
>CAZHSL010000646.1:0-1641 GCA_964535185.1 uncultured Corynebacterium sp. | reverse complement strand
AGCCCGGACTCCGGGCGCACCGCCCGGTCGTGCAGGTCGATGATCTGCTGCTCCACCGGGTCCGGTGCGGGACCGGTGCTCGAGAGCAGACGGCACACGGCCACGTCCGCGGAGGCGTCCCGGTAGCGCCGCACCCACGCGCGGTGGACGTCGTCCGCGGCGGTGCGGGTGCCCAGCTCCTCGAAGCGGTCCACCGCGACCCGCCAGGGCTTCGGGGTCAGCCGGGCGCGGTAGGTGTCGTGCACACGGCACAGCAGCATGTACAGCTCGTCGCTGCGCACGGTGCCCATCAGCTCCCGGGCGCGGTCGCTCGACGGCGCCGCACCGCTGCCGGTGATCAGCAGGCGGAAACCACCTCGGGTGCGGTACGTGCGCACCCCCAGCTCCGGATGCCGGGCGCTGAAGTCCTCGATCAGCTCGACGGTGCGCGCATGAGCCTCCCCGCGACGGCCGGGGGAGCGCAGCCCGAAGGAGTCCGGATCCCGCTGCTGCGGGGTGAGCTCCTCACGGCTCCCGCCGCCGAACAGGCGCGAGAGCATGCCGCCGCCGGCTCTCACGCGATCCCGTGAGGAGGGCTCGACCAGGTCGATGTCGCTGATCAGCACTGCGTCGGTGTTCAGCACCGCCGAGCCGTAGCGGTTGCGGGTGATCGCCGCGATCAGCGCGCCGTCCGGGGCGTGGACCTCCTCGAGCAGCTCCTCCGGCAGGCGCCGCAGTGGGTAGTACTCCATACCGCTGCCCGTCGGCCGCGCGGGCCCTCCGGCGGCGACCACGCCCCGGAGCCGGTCGAGCGCATCTCGCTGCGCGTCCTCGGGGGAGACGTCGGAGGCGCCGTGGATCGTCACGTCCCACTCCTGCCCGCCCGGGAAGGTGACGGTCTCGCGCACGGTGGCCCAGTGACGGGGGAGCGGCTGCATGCACAGACCGTAACCTGTCATGGGTCGGCGAACAGAGAGAGAGGGGAGCCCGTGACGTTCTTCGAGGAGCTCTGGTTCCAGATCGGGGCATCGCCCGCCGGAGCGCTCGGCGTGCTCATCGCGAGCGTCGTGCTCTATCTGGTCTTCGCGCTGATCCTCCAGGTCGCCGGGCCGCGGCTGAGCGCCAACCCGTCGATGCTGAGCTTCGCGGTGATGGCGCTGCTGGGGTCCCTCGTGGCCCGTGCGATCCTCGGCAACACCCCGACCCTGGTGGGCGGGCTGATCGCCGTGACCACCCTGCTGGTGCTCGAGTACCTCCTGGGCAGTCTCCGCCCCGGCATCGGGCGCGTCTTCACCCGGCGCGGCCCCCGGCCGACGGTGGTGATGATCCACGGGCACGTGCTCCGCTGGCAGCTGCGCCACCTCGGGCTGAGCGAGGCCCAGCTGCTCACGCTGCTGCGCCGCGGCGGGGTGCGCCACGTGATCGACACCGACCTGGTGATCCTCGAGCCGCGCGGCGGGCTGACCGTGGTGCGCCGGGGCGAGACCATCGACGAGCGTCTGGTGCGGGGCGTGCGCGGCGCCGGGCTGGTCCCGCGCTCGCTGCTGCACTGACCCGGGCGGGGCGCGCCCCGTCTCGCCGCGCCGGGAACGTTTTCCCCGTCGAGGACCCATGGCGTCGCCCGGATGAGTCCTGAACCGTCCAAACGTCGCCGGCGGTGCG
>CAZHSL010000645.1:0-1647 GCA_964535185.1 uncultured Corynebacterium sp. | reverse complement strand
TCGTGTACATGCTCGACCCGCTGATGGCGCTCGGCGACTCCGGCCACGTGATCCCGGTGACGTTCAACTGGAGCATCTTCTGAGCCCCGCAGTCGGCCCGGTCAGCGCACCCGGCCCCCTCCCAGCTTCCACCTCCTCCGTCCGCCCCCTCCACGAATCGAGGTCCGAACCGTGAAGGCTCTCGCCGCACGTCGTCATCACCCGATGGCGCTACTCGTGATCCTGTTGCTCGCGCTCGTCGCGACCGGCGGGCTGTACGCGGCCCTGCAGCCGCAGACGGCACAGGCCGAGGCCTACACGCAGGACGACATCGACGAAGGCGAGGCACTCTTCCTCGCCAACTGCGCGACCTGCCACGGCCGCAATGCCGAGGGCCTCACCGACGCCGACGGCAGCACCTTGGGCCCGTCGCTGATCGGCGTCGGCGCCGCCGCCGTCGACTTCCAGGTCGGCACCGGCCGCATGCCGATGCAGCACTCCGGTGCCCAGGCCGCCCGCAAGCCCCCGCAGATGACCGAGGAGCAGACCCGCCAGCTGGCCGCCTACGTCGCGTCCCTGGGCCCCGGCCCCTCGGTCCCCGCCGAGGAGTGGCTGGACACCAGCCAGGGAGATGCCACCAAGGGCGGCGAGATCTTCCGCATCAACTGCGCCATGTGCCACAACGCCGCCGGTGCCGGCGGTGCCCTGACCCGCGGCAAGTACGCCCCGCCGGTCGTCGGCCTCGAGGCCAAGCACGTCTACGAGGCGATGGAGACCGGGCCGCAGAACATGCCGGTCTTCAACGACAACAACCTCTCCCCCTCCGACAAGCGTGACGTCATCACGTACCTCGAGACCCTCGAGGAGACCGGCTCGCCCGGCGGCATCTCGCTGGGCTCCCTGGGCCCGGTGACCGAGGGCCTGTACGCGTGGACGATCATCCTGTCCCTGCTCCTGGGCTGCGCAGTCTGGCTGGGGGCGAAGGCCAAGTGAATGCGAGCATGAACAACACTCCCGACGGCAGCACCTCCCGCGGCGTGAGCGCGGTCGCCCCCAAGGAGGGCGGCGGCTTCCCGAACCCGGGCCTGCCTCCCCACGTCCCCCGTCAGGCGGACCTGTCCAAGGCCGCGGAGAAGCGCGCCGAGCGCGTCGTCGCCGCGATGTTCCTCCTCAGCGTCGTGGGCTCGGTCGTCTTCGTCCTGGCCTACTTCCTGGTCACCCCGACCGGCGCGAACATCTTCGCCGCGCAGGGATCCCCCAGCGCGCTGTGGTGGTCCAACCTGATCACCGGGCTGGGCCTGGCGATCGCGGTCTTCTTCATCGGTGCCGCGGCGGTCCACTGGGCCAAGACGCTGATGCCCGACGAGGAGATGGTCGAGGAGCGTCACGACATCCGCAGCTCCGACGAGACCCGTGAGGTCGCGGCGGGCATCATCACCGACGGCCTCGAGGAGTCCGGCATCGCCCGCCGCCCGCTGATCGTCACGGCGATGGTGGCCTCGCTGACAGCGCTGCCGATCGCGGTCCTCGCGCCGCTGTCCACGCTGGGCCCGCTGCCGGGCAACAAGCTGCACCACACCTTCTGGGGCCACAACCCCGGGCAGCGCCTCGCCCGCGACCACGACGGCACGCCGATCAAGCTCTCCGACGTCGCGATGAACTCGATCT
>CAZHSL010000644.1:0-1654 GCA_964535185.1 uncultured Corynebacterium sp. | reverse complement strand
CGCGACGGCCGCACCAAGTTCTTCGAGCTCAACCCCCGCCTGGGCCGCTCGAACTACTACGTCACCGCCGGCGGCCACAATCCGGTCACCTGGTACGTCGACGAGCACCTGCGCGGCGCCCTGCCGGAGGAGGGGCCGGGCTCGGGGATCGGGGAGGACGGCATCCTCCAGGAACAGCCCGAGGTGCTCTACGCCGTGGTCCCGATCGCCCTCATCAAGCGCTACACCACCCTCCCCGAGGCCAGGGCACGGCTGCGCCGGGTGCTGAAGGCCCGCCGGATCGGCAACCCCCTGCACTACCCCGGCGTGGACGACTCCCTCTCCCGGCGCCGGTACGTCCTGGCCGCAGGCCTGAACTCGGTGCTGAAGTTCCAGCGCTACTACCGGCCCGAGGGCGGGGACCGGATCAGCCGGCTGCTGCGCCGCCGCTCCGGGACCCGTGCGGAGGACCGCGCGTGAGCGAGGCGGGGCCCGGCGCGGCGGAGGAGGGCCCCGGCGGCCGGCTCGATGCCGCCGACTGGTCCCGTCCCGTGGTCGGGGTGCTCGGCGGCCTCGGACCGGCGGCGACCTCCGTCTTCCTGGACGTGCTGATCCGCGCCACCGTGGCCGGCAGCGATCAGGAGCATCTGGACCTGCTGGTCTCCCAGCACTCCACGACCCCGGACCGGACGGCGGGGATCCTCGACCCCGGCGCCCCCGACCCCGGCCCGGTGATCGTCCGGGACGCGGTGATGCTCCAGCGCGCCGGGATCGACGTGCTCGTGCTGCCGTGCAACACGGCCCACCACTACGCGCGCCAGGTCGAGGCGGCCGTCGCCGTCCCGCTGCTGAGCATCGTCGAGACCACCGTGCGCACCGCCGTGGAGAGCGCGGACGGAGCACCCATCGCCGTCTTCGCGACCGAGGGCAACATCCACGCCGAGGTGTACCAGGAGCAGATCCTCGCCCGAGGCGGCACGCCGCTGGTGCCCGACCGGGCCGTGCAGGAGGACATCAACCACCTCATCTACGACCAGGTCAAGGCCGGGGCGCCGGTGGACGTGGAGCTGTTCGACTCGTGCATCGAGCGGGTGCTCGACCAGGGCGCGGGCGTGGTCGTGCTCGGCTGCACCGAGCTGTCCGTCGTGTACGACCAGCACGGGTACCGCGGCGATCCGCGGCTGGTCGATTCCCTCACCGAACTGGCGCGGGTGACCGTGCGCCATGCCGGCAAGGAGCTCACCGAGCTCTTCCGGTGAACCGCTCCGCCCGTGCTGCTCAGAACCCCGAGTCGGTGGGCCGCGGGTAATGGCGCAGGAACTTGCGCACGTGGTTGAGCCCGACGATCCGCGCATAGCGCCGCGCCCAGGAGCCGTCGGCCGGATAGGTCCACGGGTTGCGCACGCCGCGCCGGGCGACGGTGCGCACCCAGCGCTTCAGCGCCGGGTCGCGCAGATAGCGCATCAGCAGCGGCATCGGGACCAGCGAGTAGAGGATCTCGTCGAACTGGGTGACCGGCTCGATCCGGCGGTGCTCGATGGCGTCGGCCACCACGAAGCGGGACACGTTCGCCCCGGCGCTGGAGACGTAGAAGTTGTTCCGCCCGATGCGGGGGTTGACCTCGAAGAACTTCCAGGTCCCGTCGCGGGGGTCGCGCTTGACGTCGAAGTTCGCG
>CAZHSL010000643.1:0-1655 GCA_964535185.1 uncultured Corynebacterium sp. | reverse complement strand
CGACGAGGAAGGACGTCTCTTCCTGCAGCTCCATCAGATCTGGGCGGAGCGGGCGGACGGTGTAGTGCTCCTGCAGCTTCGCGACGGTGCCGGGCAGCGCGATCGTCTGGACCAGGGCGGGCTGCGGCTCGTCGCCGGGCATCTCCTCGAGCAGTGCGGAGAGGCGGCGCCTGCGCTGGGGGTCCGGTGCGACCGAGGCGGCGATCCGGCCGGCGGCCGTCTCCGAGGTGGGGTGCTTCAGCGGCTGGGACGCCGGGTGCTCCGCAGGAGAGCGGCGGAACGGCGACGCCGTGGCCGACGGTGCCCCGCCGGGCCCGTGCTCGAGACTCATGGTCCCGGTCGTGGCTTCGATCCGGGAGACGGCATTGCTCACGCGGTGCAGGTCCTTGCGGATGTTGCCCACCGTGGCCTTGGTGTGGGGGCCGGCTGCGGTGAAGTACAGGATCCGGGAGAGCTCCTTCAGCTCCGCCTCGCCGGTTGCCGCGACATCGTTCTGCAGGGCGGCCAGGCGGCGCGAGGTGGCCAGGTGCCGCGCCTCGTCCCGCCGGTCCTTCAGCCAGATCGTGGCTGTGGTCAGCACGAGCCCGGAGGCCGCGGCCGCGATGAGCACGCGCGTTCCCGGGGCGAACACGAGAATCATGACGGCGATCGCCGCGATGACGACGGGGACCAGAGCGAGGATCCCCTGCGAGACCGATCGCGGCCGCAGACCGCTCAGCTGCCTCAACGCCACAGTCCCTTGGTGTCGATCACGACCTTCTCCTGCAGCTTCTCGCGGTCGAGGGTGCGGAACGGGTCGTGGTCGACGAGCAGCAGCACGATGTCGGCTCGCTCGACGGCGTCCTCGAGATCGGTGAGCTCCACGTTGTCGTGGCCGTCGAACTCGCGCGGGAGCGCATCGATGTTGGGCTCCACGACGAGCACCGTGCCCTCACCCAGCCGTTCGGTGAGCGCCACCGCGATGTTCTTGCTGGGGGATTCCCGAAGATCGTCGATGTTCGCCTTGAAGGCGAGGCCGAGCGCCGCGATCGTCGGATGCTTCAGCCGCTCCGACCGCTCCAGCACCTTGGCGAGCACGGCTTCGGGCTTGGAGTCGTTGACGCCGCGGGCGGCGGCGATGAGCTTCGCGTTCTCACGATCCGCAGAGACGATGAACCACGGGTCCACGGCGATGCAGTGGCCGCCCACGCCGGGGCCCGGCTGGAGGATGTTCACGCGCGGATGGTGGTTGGCGAGCTCGATCAGCTCCCACACGTCGATGCCCTGGCGCTCGGCGATGATCGACAGCTCGTTGGCGAAGGCGATGTTGACGTCGCGGAACGCGTTCTCGGTGAGCTTGGCCATCTCAGCGGTGCGCGCATCGGTGAGCAGCAGCTCGCCGGTGCAGAAGCTCGCGTAGAGATCACGGTTCAGCTCGGCGGCCTCGGTGCTCAGACCACCGATGATGCGGTCGTTCTCGACCATCTCGGTCATGATCCGACCGGGCAGCACCCGTTCGGGCGCGTGCGAGAAGTACAGCGAGTTCGGGAGGTTCGGCTCCATGGTGAGTTCGGTGCGGAGCCCGAGGATCACGTCGGCCATGAATTGCGTGGCACCGGGGGGCGAGGTGGATTCGAGCACCACCAGCTCGCCTCCGGAGAGCTGCGGGGCGATGC
>CAZHSL010000642.1:0-1664 GCA_964535185.1 uncultured Corynebacterium sp. | reverse complement strand
CGGGGCGCCTACTCCGCCTCGAAGTTCGCCCTGCGCGCCTGGACCGACGCGCTGCGCCAGGAGGAGGTCGCCCACGGAGTGCGCGTCAGCTCCGTCCACCCCGGCCGGGTGGACACCGACATGCAGCACGAGCTGCGGGCCGCGGAGAACGGGGCGTACGAGTCGGAGAAGTACCTGCGCCCCGAGACCGTCGCCGCCGCGATCGACTTCGCCCTGCGCGCCCCGCACGAGGCGGTCGTGGCGACCATCGACCTCCGCCCCCGCGCGATCGGCTGAGGCCACGGCCCCGGGGTCTCCCCGGGGCCTCCTCCTCGGACGGACCCGTCGAATCGGTCCGGGCCTCAGTCCCGAGGGGCGTCCAGGTGCTCGATGAGCTGCGCCGCGTAGCCGACGTAGGTGTGCGGGCTGAGGGCCAACAGCCGCTCCTGCTCCGCCTCGGGCAGGCCCAGGGAGCGCACGAACTCACGCATCCCCTCGCCGTCCACGCGGTGGCCGCGGGTGAGGTCCTTCAGCCGCTCGTAGGGGTTGTCCAGGCCGGGCACGCCCTGCACGCCGAGGGTGCGCATGACCGACTGCACCGCCTCGCCGAGCACCTCCCAGTTGCCCTCGAGGTCCGCCGCCATCGCGTCCGCGTCGACGTCCAGGCCGGCCAGGCCCTTGCGGAGGTTCGCGATCGCGAGCAGAGAATGGCCCAGCGCGGGGCCGATGTTGCGCTGCGTGGTGGAGTCGGTGAGGTCGCGCTGCAGGCGCGAGGTGACGAGGGTCTGGCCGAGCGAGTCCAGCAGCGCGCCGGAGATCTCGAGGTTCGCCTCGGCGTTCTCGAAACGGATCGGGTTCACCTTGTGCGGCATGGTCGAGGAGCCGGTGCCGCCCTGCGCGGACAGCCGCTGACGGAAGTAGCCCAGCGAGATGTAGGTCCACACGTCGGTGGCGAGGTTGTGCAGGATCCGGCCCGCGCGGGCGACGTCCGCGTAGATCTCGGCCTGCCAGTCGTGGGACTCGATCTGGGTGGTCAGCGGGTTCCAGGTCAGGCCCAGGTGCTCCACGAAGCTGCGGGAGACCTGCTGCCAGTCCGCGGACGGGACGGAGACGGCATGAGCGGCGTAGGTGCCGGTCGCGCCGTTGATCTTGCCGAGGATCTCGTCGGCGGCGATCCGGCGCTCCTGGCGGCCCAGCCGGTACGCGAACACCGCGATCTCCTTGCCGAGCGTGGTCGGGGTGGCGGGCTGGCCGTGGGTGCGCGAGAGCATCGGCACCTCCGCCGCCTCCCTCGCGAGCGCGGTGAGATCCGCGATCACCCCCCGCAGCGCGGGCAGCCACACCTGCTCCACGGCGCCCTTGACCATCAGGGCGTAGGAGAGGTTGTTGACGTCCTCGCTGGTGCAGTAGATGTGCACCACCTCGGCGAGCGGCTCGAGCCTGGTGCCGGCCAGGCGGCGCTTGATGTAGTACTCGATCGCCTTGACGTCGTGGACGGTCTCCCGCTCGATCTCGGCGTGCTCGGCGATGCCCTCGGCGCCGAAGTCCTCGGGGATCGCGCGCAGCAGCGCCCGCTCGTCCTCGGTGAGGGTGCGCAGCCCGGGGATCACCTGCTGATCGAGCAGGTGGATCATCCACTCGGTCTCCACCACCAGGCGGGAGCGGTTCAGCGCCGCCTCGGAGAG
>CAZHSL010000641.1:0-1673 GCA_964535185.1 uncultured Corynebacterium sp. | reverse complement strand
CGGGGCGGCGTCCGCTCATGGCGGGCGCCGGTCCCGCTCACCGCCCGCACCGACCGCCAGCAGCACCCGGCCCACGGTCCGTGCGCGCACTGCGGTCAGCGCAGTGCGCGGCGCCGCGGGGTTGTGCGCGGTGTCCACGATCGCGCTCACCCCGCCCCGGTGCCCCACCGTCTCGAGCCGGCCCCGGCGGGGGAGCCACGGCAGAGAGGGCGCCGGCCACCGCCCCGGGCTCCCCGCCCAGGGCGATCACCGCGGTCGCGGCGAGCAACAGATTCGTCACCGCGACCCCGTGCACCGTCGGCAGCACCACGTCGTGGCGCTCCGCCCCACGCGCAGCCGGCCCCGCAATCGCTCAGACGGTGCCCCCGGGAGCGCTTCCTCGGCCGGGAGCTCCCGGACGTCCTCGAGCTCGACGTCCCCGCCCGGGCCCGCCGTCACCGCGCGCGCCCCGCGCCGCGCGACGGCGGCCCGCACCAGATCGCCCTGTGCGCAGCCCGATGCGAGCACGGCGATCCCGTCGGGGCGCAGATGCTCCTCGAACAGCCGCAGCTTCGCGCCCCAGTACTGCTCGAGGCTGCCGTGCACGTCGAGATGGTCCCGTTCGAGCCCCGTGCACACGGCCACATCGACCTCGACATGAGTCAGCAGACCGTCCTTCAGGATCCCGACGAACGCCTCGAGCGAGATCGCCTCCGCCCCGAGCGCGACCTGCTCGGCGATCAGATCCGGCAGGAACTGCGCCGAACGGCGGAAATTCGCAGGGCGCACCCTCCCATCAACGTCGGTGAGCCCCGTCGAATCACAGCCGGCCGCGCGCAGCCCCGCCGCGCGCAGCAGCTGCAGCGTCGCCGTCGCGACCGAGGTCTTGCCATTGGTGCCGGTGACCGCCGTGACGAGGGGACGGCCGACGGGCGACGTGACGGGCTGATGCATCGCGGACCCCCTGGAGCGTCGTCGGCGGGCACCTCGGCCCGCCGACCCCATCCCATCACAGGCTCGTGGTGAGCGAGGGCTGGAGCAGGCGACCACTGCCGGGCGGGAAGCCCAGGAAGAGCCAGATGCCCGAGGGCCTCGCCCGGAAGAGAAGGTCTCGATGCCGCAACGGCTTCAGCAGCTGTGTGGAAGCCGTTACGTTGATGAATCAACCCTGAAACTCGCGAGTAAAATTCCGCGGAGCGTTCTTTTCGTCTCGCCCCTACGTGAAGGAGGACCGTGCCGAGCCTGCGCGACCTCGCGCGCAATGCGCGTCTCCTGCTCGACTCCGCGACCCAGCACCTGGTGGACGACCCCGCGCTGCTCGTGGTGCAGGTGAGCCGCCGGTTGCCGCTGCGGGTCCGTGTGGGTGCCGGAAAGGCTCTGCTGCGCGCCGGCGGCGCCATTCCCCGTACAGAGGGGCTCGCAGCGCTCGGCGCATACATGGCTGGCGACGCTGCTGAGGCCCAGGCGCTCGCCGCCCGTTCGGCGGTCTCGGGCTCGCGGCTCGGCGGCGAGGTCGCCGTGCTGCTGGGTCGCTTCGACCTGCTCTCCTCCCGGGCGGCGGCGCCCACGCGGGCTCGTGCATCCTGGATGCGAGGGGACCTCAGCGAGGCCCTCGAGATCCTGGGCGGGGCAGGGCTGGGGGAGTCGATCTACGCGCAGCGGCTGCGCAGCGAGCTCCGCCTGCTCGAGGTGGG
>CAZHSL010000640.1:0-1686 GCA_964535185.1 uncultured Corynebacterium sp. | reverse complement strand
CGGGGGCGCTCAAGCACTTCTTCGACTCGACCTTCCTCCAGGTCGGTGGGGCGCTCGACGACTCCGGGGGCGCGGGGGAGGGGCAGGCCGGCCCGACCGCCAAGAGGCCCTTCGGCCTGTGGGTCCACGGTCGTTACGACGTCACCGGTGCCGTGCGCGCGGTGACCGGGATCGTCTCCGCCCTCGAGTGGAAGCAGGCATCCGAGGTCCTCGAGATCCTCGGTGACGTCGACGAGGACGCCACTGACCGCGCCACGGAGCTGGGTGGCACGCTCGCCGCCCTGCTCAGCAGCTGATCACGCTCCTCCCGGATCGCAGGAGCCAAGCACGTGCGAAGGGGGGATCCCGCCGGTTGGTGGGATCCCCCCTTCGTGCCCTGCCGGGGCTCAGGCGTGACGTGCGGTGTATCGGCTGTGCCGCGGGGCGTAGCGCGCGTTGGTGCGGCGCAGCACGTAGGCCGCGGCGACGACGAGCAGCGCGTAGGCGACGATGGCGATCCAGCCGCCGACGAGACCGACGGCGATGCCGATGACGACCACGGAGACGATGACGCAGCAGACCGCGATGAGGTTGCGGCGGACAGCCGCCTTGGACTCGGGCGTCGCGTGCCGACTGCGCAGGCTGTGACCGACTGGCGGGACGATCCCCTCGACATCCGTCTGCGGGGTGGCGTCTGCCTTCGGGGTGGCGTCCGCCTCCGGCACGGGGTCGACCGTCGGGACGGCGGTGGCCCCCGTGTCCTTCGCCGGCGCGGTCGTGGCACCCGCCGCCTGCGTCGTGGAGGCGACGGGGTCCTTGCCGGGGGTGGCGGACTCCTCGACGGCGTCACGGAAGGCGCGGGTGGGGATGAGCGCGGTGTCGACCACGTCATCATCGGTCGCGAGCATCGCCTCCAGAGCCTCGGCCGGGACGGTGCGCGCCCGGGAGACGGGCGGCAGGGTGGTCGGCCCCGAGGCGGGGGGCGTGGTGCTCGTGGTGCTCATGTGAACAACTATCTCTTGCACCGAAAGCCAATCCGTGCATGTCAGTCGCTCGGGCGTGTCTCCAGGTCGGCGACCTGCTCCGTGGCCCGGGCGACCTGCTCCTCCAGCTGCTCGACGTCGGCAGCGGCCGCCTCGAGCGCCGCCACCGCTTCGGAGTGCGCGAGTCGCGCCGCCGCCAGCGCCCGCTCGTGCTCCCGCAGGGCCTCCCTCGCCTCGGCAAGGTCACGCTCGCGTGCCCGCTCTGTGGCAGCCCGTGCTGCCGCTTCGGCTTCCTCGGCGGCTTCGTCCGCTTCGTCGGTGGCCTCGGTCGCCTCGGTGGCCACGACGTCCCCGGTGTCCGCGCCGTCCCCCGCACCATCGTCATCGCCCTCGCCCTCCGGCAACGGCGGGACGAGTCGCAGCACCGCCACCGCGTCGTCCAGCTCGACCTCGCCGAACCCGGCATAGGCCAGCGGCCGCAGCAGTCGACCGGAGGCGAGCGCCTCGCCGCTCCCCGGGTCGGCAAGGGCAGCCACCGCGGTCGAGGAGACCCCGTCGGCCGCACTCGCGCCGAAGGACGTGCCGTGTGCCTCCGCGCGCCGACGAGCGGCCGCGACGAGGGCATCGATCGCCTCGTGGCGCTCCGGTCTCGCCGCGGACAGGGCGGCACCGTCCCCCTTCGCCTGGGCGGTGCGCATCCGCTCACCCAGGTCGAGCAGGTCGG
>CAZHSL010000639.1:0-1700 GCA_964535185.1 uncultured Corynebacterium sp. | reverse complement strand
CCGGGATCGCGGTAGGTCTCCAGCCACGCGGCATAGGGGTGATCCGCTGCGACGTGCGGCAGCCCACCGCCCACCTGCGCATAGAGCCAGAAGCAGGGCAGCACCGCAGCGGCGGCCACCGCGGTGGGGGAGCCGAGCGCGTGCGCGAGCAGGAAATCCGTGTACGCGCTGGTGACCGGGCTGAGCGCGGTGTCGGCCTCCGCCGGCAGGCGCGTGAGCCAGGAGCGGTGCAGCTCCGCCTCCACCTCGAGGCAGTGGGCCGACGAGCTCGCCCAGAACTCGCGAGCCGACGGATCGGCCGACGACTCCGCGAGGGCGGCGAGGGCGCGCGAGTACCGGCCCAGGTACAGGGCGTCCTGGGCCAGGTAGAAGGCGAACTCGGCCTCGGACAGGCTGCCGTCCACCAGGGCGCGCACGAACCCCGATCGCGAGATCTGGGCGGTCAGGGAGGAGCCCGCGGCCCACAGCGCCGCCGTCCACGGCCCGGCGGGCGCGACCGTCGCCGCAGGGACGTCGGCCGTGCCCGGAGGGCTGTCGAGCAGATCCCCGGGATTCTCGAGCCGCCGCGGGACGGCGCCGGCCGCCAGCCACGGCGCGGAGGAGCCCGCGGCCTGGAGCCGGCGGGAGCGGTGGGAATGGTCGACGGGGCCGTGACCGGAGCCGACCTGCAGGGCGGCGCCGTGCTCGATCGCCTCGTGCAGCCAGCGCGTGGTCCAGGCCAGCGCCTCGGCCGGGGAGTCGCCGTCGCCCAGCCGCGCGGCCAGCGCCGAGGACAGCGAGCAGCCGGTGCCGTGCGTGCTGGTGGTCTCGACACGGGTCGAGCGCACGCCGTGGTGCGTGCCGTCGGCCTCGACCCAGGTGGTGGTCAGCTCGCGGCCGACGAGATGGCCGGTCTTCACCACGACGGCGACCCCGGTCTCCGCCGCCCAGGCCTCGGCCTGCGCGATCGCCTCCTGTCCGGTGCGGGCCCGCGGCGATCCGGTGAGCACGGCGAGCTCGTCGATGTTCGGGGTGACCACGCTCGCGGCGCGGCAGAAGCGGAGCATCGCCTGCTCGGCCGCGGGATCGAGGAGCCGGTCGCCGCTGGTCGCGACCATCACCGGATCCACCACCAGCACCCGGGGTGGATGCGCGGCGATCCATTCCGCCACCGTCTCGATGACGTCGACGGTGCCCAGCATCCCGGTCTTGACCGCGTCGAGGCAGACGTCATCGGAGACCGCGGCCAGCTGGGCCGCCAGCACGGCCGTCGGCGGCACGTGGATCTCCCGCACGCCGTGCGTGTTCTGGGCGACCACCGCGGTGACGACGGCCATCGCGTACCCGCCGGCGGCGGTGATCGACTTGAGATCCGCGGCGGTGCCGGCGCCCCCGGAGGGGTCCGTCCCGGCGATCGAGAGCACGCGCGGCAGCGCAGCGGGCGTGGGCCTCGGGGCAGGCGGGAACTGGGTGCAAGGATCCGTTCTCATGCGGACATCCCTTCGCTAGTACGAACTAGATCAGGTTCCACGGGTGTGATCTCAGCGCGCCTGGCGCACCCCGTGTCCGCCATCGAGCCTAGAGCACGCCCGACGATCCCGGCCCGGTCGTCCACGTCGCCGGGGCGTCGCGCCCGAGCGTCGGCCCCCGCTCGTAGGCTCGAGGACATGAAGATCCTGCACACCTCGGACTGGCACCTGGGCCGCACCCTGCACAAGGTG
>CAZHSL010000638.1:0-1701 GCA_964535185.1 uncultured Corynebacterium sp. | reverse complement strand
GCATCGAGGGCGAGCAGCAGGTGCGCCAGCCCCACCATCACGGTGAGGTGCCACAGGAACCACGTCATGATCCGCTGGTTCACGAGCACGGTCACGAACCATAGCCCGGGCCTGCGCAGCAGTGCGGTCAGCGGTTTCTCGAGGGAGAGCACGAGCCCGGCCTGCAGCATGCCGAGGAACGCCATGGTGATGCGGGTGGGGTTCGAGTTCGAGATCTCGTCGGCCGCCGAGGTGATCATCGAGACCGGGTACGGCCCCACCAGCACCAGGAGCAACAGACCCGCCAGGCCGATCGCGGCGAGCAGCAGGCGCCTTCCGGCACCGGCGAGCCGGCCGTCCAGCCAGGCGTAGCCGAACTGGTGGAACGCCGCCCACACCAGCAGGTAGTTCGGGTAGCCGAGCAGCGGCTGATCCGCCACGAGGCTGAGCGCGTCCACGGCGGCGGCGAGCGCGAGCACGCCGAGGATCGAGAACCAGCCGAACCGCTCCCACAGGATCAGGCAGGGCGGGGCCACCATGATCACCATCAGGTACGCGGCGAGGAACCAGGTGGGGATCAGCGCCATCTGCGAGGCGAGCTGCACGGTGGTGTTCTCCGCCCCGGCGGCAACCGCCACGACGCTGATCACCAGCCAGGCCAGCAGCAGCGGGATCAGCGGGATGCCGAGGCGGCGCAGCCTCGCCCGCAGCCATTCCGCATAGCCGATGCCCTTCCGTCGTGCGGAGCGCCAGGAGAGGCCGTTGGAGTAGCCGCCCACCAGGAAGAAGATCGGCATCACCTGGAACACCCAGGTGAGCGGGTGCGTCCAGGTGGCACGGTCGAGCACGCCGTGCGGGAGGATGCCGCCGTCGGCGTCGACGGCGATGATCGTCCAGTGCCCCAGCACCACCACGGTGATCGCGGCGGCGCGCAGGAAGTCCACCACCCGGTTGCGGGTCTCCGGCGTGGCGGCGTCGACCTTCTGGGCCCGGCTCATGCGCGTGCTCGTCATCGGCGCTGTCCCCTCGTCAGTGCCCCGGCCCCATCGGCACGGTCCGCTGGCTGTGACGGCAATCTACCGGAGCGGCGCGCCCGGCACGGCCCGTCGGCGCCCCCGTGCCGTCCTGGCAAGAGCGCTTCCGCGCCGCCACCGCGTCTGCCAGGCTCTCACCATGAGCTCACATCACGATCACGGCGCCCACGAGCACGCCGATCCGCACACGCACCTGTCCCCCACCGACTACTGGGAGCAGCGGTATGCCGACTCCGAACGGATCTGGTCCGGGAAGGTCAACGCCACCCTCGCGGCCGTGGCGCGGGACCTCACGCCCGGGGACTCGATCGACCTCGGCTGCGGGGAGGGCGGGGACGTGCTGTGGCTCGCCGAGCAGGGCTGGCGGGCGCACGGGCTGGACATCTCGGCCACCGCCGTCGGCCGGGCCCGTGAGGAGGCCGCCGCCCGCGGCCTCGAGAACGCGAGCTTCACCGCGACGGACCTGTCCGCCTGGCGGCCCGACCCGGACTCGGCGGACCTCGTCACCGCGTCGTTCTTCCAGTCGAACGTGGAGCTGGACCGGATCGCGATCCTGCGCACCGCGGCCTCCGCCCTGCGCTCCGGCGGGCATCTGGTGGTGATCTCCCACGCCGCGCCACCGCCGTGGGCGGGGAAGAACGGCCCGCAGATGCTCTCCGCCCGGGACGACGCCGCCCAGCTGGATCTC
>CAZHSL010000637.1:0-1702 GCA_964535185.1 uncultured Corynebacterium sp. | reverse complement strand
GTCCCCCATCGAAAGAAGGTAGCCATGTCCACCGCGACGACGTCGACGCGGTCGGTCCCGACCAGGCGCCGCCGGAAGGACGACACGAAGCTCGCGCTGCTGTTCATCGCGCCCGCTTCCGTCGGCCTGCTGGTGTTCCTGGTCTGGCCGCTGCTGACCGGCATCTACTACTCCTTCACGGAGTACACGACCCTCACCCCGCCGCAGTGGGTGGGGCTGGACAACTACCAGCAGCTGCTGAGCGACCCGATCTTCTGGACCTCGCTGCGGGTGACGGTCCTGTATGTGGCGATCAACATCGGCGTGCAGACCGTGGTGGCACTGCTGATCGCGATCCTCATGCAGCGTCTGACCCAGTCCACGCTGCTGCGTTCGCTGGTGCTGGCGCCGTATCTGGTCTCGAACGTGGTCGCCGCGATCGTGTTCCTGTGGATCCTGGACACCCAGCTGGGCATCTTCAACATCTTCCTGCAGTGGATCGGTTTCGATCCGGTGGCCTTCTGGGCCTCGGAGACCTGGGTGATCCCTACGGTCGCGCTGGTCAACGTGTGGCGGCACATGGGCTACACGGCCCTTCTCCTGTTCGCGGGCCTGCAGTCCATCCCGCACCATCTCTACGAGGCAGCGCGCACCGAGGGTGCCGGGGAGATCGCGCAGTTCCGCCGGATCACATTGCCGCTGCTGCGCCCGATCCTCGCACTGGTGCTGATCATGACGATCATCGGCTCGTTCCAGGTGTTCGACACCGTCTCGGTGACCACCCAGGGCGGTCCGGCCGACGCCTCGCGCGTGCTGCAGATGTACATCTACCAGAACGCCTTCGCCGAGTACGAGTTCGGCTACGCCTCCGCCCTGTCCGTCGCGCTGCTGGTGATCCTGATGATCGTCACGTTCACGCAGTACTGGATGACCCGTGCCGGCCAGTCGGACCTGGACTGAGGGAGAGGACCCCATGACCACCACGACACGCAGCGGCACCCGCGGCGGGACGGGCTCCTCCGCCGCCGTGCGCCCGGCCGCCCACCGACCTCGCCGGCCCTTCCCCTGGGGGAGGATCCTCGCCTGGGCCGTGATGGTGATCTTCCTGCTGATCACCCTGTTCCCCTTCTACTGGATGCTGCGCACCGCGCTGTCCAGCAACAACGCCCTGGCCACGGATCCCTCGTCCCTGCTGCCAGTGGGTCTGAACACCGGCGGCTTCGAGCGGGTCTTCGGCATGCAGGATGTCGAGACCGCGATCTCCCAGGGCGGTTCCGGCGCGTCCATCAACTTCTGGCGCTACCTGCTGAACTCGGTGGTAGTCGCCACCGCGATCACGGTCGTGCAGACGTTCTCCTGCGCGATGGCCGCCTACGCCTTCTCCCGCCTGCGCTGGCGGGGGCGCGACACCGTCTTCATGATCTTCCTGGCCTCGCTGATGATCCCGCAGATCTTCACGCTGCTGCCGAACTTCATCCTGATCAAGAACCTGGGCCTGGTCGACACGCTGCTGGGCATCATGCTGCCCACGCTGTTCATCTCGAGCTTCGCGATCTTCTTCCTGCGCCAGTTCTTCAACAACATCTCCCGCGAGGTCGAGGAGGCCGCGCTGATCGACGGGGCGAGCAAGGTGCGGGTCTTCTTCACCCTGATCCTGCCGATGTCCAGCGCACCGCTCGCCACCCTGGCGCTGATGACCTACATGACCGCCTGGAAAGAGTAC
>CAZHSL010000636.1:0-1707 GCA_964535185.1 uncultured Corynebacterium sp. | reverse complement strand
GACTACCGCACCCACAACTTCGTCACCGCCTACGACGAGAACAAGATGATCGGCTGGCAGCCCGCCCCGGAGGGGGAGGACGGCACCGCGCCGACCGAGCCGCTGGGCTGGGAATGGCTCTACGAGCTCAAGCCCCTCGGCGCCGATTCCACCGAGGTGTCCCTGACCTACGACTGGTCCAAGGTCACCGATCAGAAGCTGCTCGAGCGCGTCGGCTTCCCGGCGATCCCCGAGGAGGATCTCGAGCAGTCGCTGAACCTGCTCGCCGCAGCGGTCACCGCGAGCTGACCGTCGGCGCGCCGCGGCCCGGCACCGCACGTCGTGCGACGGTGCCGCCGGCGTGCGCGGCGCATCGCGGCGCCTGCCGCGCGGCCTCCCCGCCGGCGGGCGCTCGCCCGGCAGCGAGAAGTCTGCCAGGATCGTCTCAGGCGGCGACGAGGCCGCCGCAGCCCGACCCCGAGGAGCACTGTCATGGCCGACGAGCCCGTCCTCCCACCCGGCAGCCCGATCCCGGACGAGATCGTGCGCAGCGTCCTGATCCACGCGAGCGCCGAAGAGGTGTTCGCCGTCATCCGTGAGCCGGGCTGGTTCATCAACGACGGTGAGTACCGCGAGCACAAGATCACCCGCCAGGGTGCGGTCACCCAGGTGGTCGACCCGGTGCACGGCTCCTTCCAGCTCGCCATCGAGGCCCACGAGCCGCCGAACCGGATCCGGTTCCGCTGGCTGGGCGGGGGCCTCGGCGAGATCTCCGACGCCCCGAACAACACCGTCGAGTTCGTCATCGATCCCGCGGGCACCGCGAAGCGCAACCTGGTGCGGCTCACCGTGCGCGAGCGCGGCTTCGCGAAGCTGGGGCTCGACGAGTCCGTGCGCCGCCGCAACTACGAGGAGAACTACCGCGGCTGGGAGCAGCAGCTCGGCGTGGCCAAGCGGCTCGCCGAGGGCGGAGGGCAGGCGGCCGACGAGAGCTGAGCACCACCCCGCGCCGTCCTCGCGCCGCTGACGACCGCCTCCTGCCGCCCGCCGCCGTCCGCTGCCGCCTGCCGCCGTCGGCCGCCCGCCGCACCGCAGGTGAGCGGGATATCCTCGAGGGATGGGCAGGGTCACCGAAGCGAGGCGGATCCGCACCGTCCGGGTGCGCGAGGGGCGGCTGTACGCGGGGCGCAAGGGCGACCACGTGGCGGTCGAGGAGCCGCTCGACATCCGCCTGAACGGACAGCAGCTCTCGCTGACCATGCGCACCCCCGGCCATGACGTCGAGCTCATCCACGGCTTCCTGCACGGGGAGGGCCTGATCGGCCACCGCGAGGACATCACCGAGGCCCGCTACTGCGACGGCGCCGTGGTCGACGACGGGACCGGTTTCGCGCAGAACACCTACAACGTCATGGACTTCACCACCTCCCGCCCGCAGCTGCTGCCGGTGGTGGCCAGGAACTTCTCCGCCGGCTCGGCCTGCGGGGTGTGTGGCGCGGAGAGCATCGATGCCGTGCGGAAGAAGTCCCGGTACGCCCTGGAGAGCGACTGGCAGGTCGACCCCCGCGTGCTCCTCGCCGCCGCCCGCGGCCTCGGCGAGGAGCAGGCCGTGTTCGCCCGCACCGGAGGGGTGCACGCCGCTGCGCTCGTGGACCTCTCCGGGAACCTGCTGGTGGTGCGCGAGGACGTGGGCCGGCACAACGCGGTCGACAAGGTGATCGGCTGGGC
>CAZHSL010000635.1:0-1720 GCA_964535185.1 uncultured Corynebacterium sp. | reverse complement strand
CTCGGCGTGGGCATCAACGTGCCGATCCGCACCGTGCTGCTGACGGGGCTGGCGAAGTTCGACGGCAAGCGGATGCGCCTGCTGAACGCCCGCGAGTTCCACCAGATCGCGGGCCGGGCGGGGCGGGCAGGCTTCGACACCATCGGCCACGTGGTGGTCCAGGCACCGACCTGGACCATCGAGTTCGAGAGGGAACGGGCCAAGCAGCGGGCGCGGGAGGAGGCCGGCAAGGTCTCCAACAACGCCAAGAAGCGCAAGAAGGAGCCCAAGCCCCGGATCCCCGAGGGCGCCGTCTCCTGGTCCGAGGCGAACATGACCAAGCTGATCGAGAACGCCCCCGAGCAGCTGCGGCCCCACATGAAGATCACGGCGGGAATGGTGCTGGCGCTGATCTCCCGGCCCGGTGACGCGATCGCCTCGGGCCGCCACCTCATCATGACCAGCCACCAGACCAGGGGTCAGAAGCTCAAGCTGGTCAAGGATGCGGTCGAGCTCTTCCGCGGCCTCCGGGACGCGGAGATCATCGAAGTGCTCGAGGAGCCCGATCACCTCGGCCGCCGCTTCGCCCTGGTCGAGGACCTGCAGCTGGACTTCACCATGAACCAGCCGCTGGCGCCCTTCGCGATCGCGATGATCGACTCCCTCGACGAGGAATCCGAGTCCCTCACCCTGGACACCGTCTCCATCATCGAGGCGATCCTCGAGGACCCCCGCCAGATCCTGCTCGCCCAGCAGAACGCCGCCAAGGGCGAGCTGCTCGCCGAGCTCAAGGCCGACGGCGTCGAGTACACCGAGCGGATGGCCCGGCTGGACGAGGTGTCCTGGCCCAAGCCGCTCGAGGAGGATCTGGAGGCGGCGCTCGAGATCTATGCCCGCACGCGGCCATGGGTGCGGGTGGAGGACCTCTCCCCCAAGTCCGTGGTCCGGGAGATCTACGAGACGGGCCAGACCTTCAGCGAGTTCGTGCAGCGCTACGGCCTGCAGCGGTCCGAGGGCATCGTGCTGCGGTACCTCTCGGACGCCTACCAGGCGATGCGCCGCACGATCCCCCAGGACCTGCGCACCGAGGGGCTCGAGGACATGATCGAGTGGCTGGGAGTGCTGGTGCGCGGCATCGACTCCTCGCTGCTGGACGAGTGGGAGGCGCTCACGCATCCCGAGGACCTCGAGGAGGACGGGGCCGACGAGATCCGTCCCAGCACGCCGCGGGGGCTCTCGGCGCAGACGAAGGTGCTGCGCACGATGGTGCGGGCCGCGATGTGGCAGCGCGTCGAGCACTTCGCCTTCGAGCGCGAGGAGCGCCTGGCGGAGCTCGACGGCGCCTCCGGCTGGGACCGCCCGCGCTGGGCCACGGCGATGGACGACTACTACGACACCTACGACGACGTGGGCATCGACGGTCCCGCCCGCTCCCCGCAGCTGCTGCAGATCACCGAGGAGTCGAAGGTGTGGCGGATCCGCCAGGCCCTCCACGATCCCGAGGGCAATCACGACTGGGCGATCGAGGCCGAACTCGATCTCGAGGCGACCGACGAGACGGGCGAGCCGGTCCTGGCGATCACGCACGTGGGCGAGGCCTCGACCCGGCCCTGAGCGTGCGGCAGGCCGGCACCCCCGAGGGGCGCCGGCCTGTCACGGCTGATCCGATCCGCCCGGCAGTGCGCGGATCAGACGGTGGTCACTGCGGGTTGATCTCGACCTGGGGGTTGATCTCCACCTG
>CAZHSL010000634.1:0-1724 GCA_964535185.1 uncultured Corynebacterium sp. | reverse complement strand
ATCCAGGCCGAGGTCCCCACCGCCCTGCCGCCCCTGCACGACGACCTCGCCGAGCTGTTCGGCTACGTGATCCGCGAAGGGGTCACCAACGTCGTGCGCCACTCGCGCGCCACCCGCGCACAGATCAGCGTCGAGGAGGACTGCGTGAGCATCGAGGACGACGGCGTCGGCATCCCCCAGGGGGCCGAGCGCTCCGGCCTGCGCGGCCTCGAGGCCCGCGTGGCGCTGGCCGGGGGCCGTCTCGAGGTCCGCTCGAGCGAGACCGGCACCCGCCTCGCCGTCCGGGTGGGGGAGGAGCGATGATCCGCCTCGTGGTCGCCGACGACCAGGCCATCCTGCGCTCCGGCCTGGTGGCGCTGCTGGGCCTGGAGCCCGATCTCGAGGTGGTGGCGGAGGCGACCGACGGGGCGAGCACCCTCGCCGCCGTCGCCGCGCACCGCCCCGACGTGCTGCTGCTGGACGTGCAGATGCCCGCCGGCACCACGGCCGACGGGACACCCGGGCCCGCCGACGGGATCGCGGTCGCCCAGGCGCTGCAGGGCGAGGAGGGCGCGCCGCGGATCATCGTGCTGACCACCTTCGGTCGGGCCGGGTACCTGCGCCGCACCATGGAGGCGGGCGCGGCCGGGTTCATGGTCAAGGACACGCCCGTCGAGCAGCTCGTCGACGCGATCCGCCGCGTGCACCAGGGGCTGCGCGTGGTGGATCCCGAGCTGGCCGCCCAGTCGCTCGCCGTCGGCTCGAGCCCGCTCACGCTCAAGGAGACCGAGGTGCTGCAGACCGCCGCCGCCGGCGGCACCACGGCCCGCATCGCCGAGGCCCTGTTCCTCTCCGAGGGCACCGTGCGCAACCACATCTCCTCCGCGATCGGGAAGCTCGGGGTCACCAACCGTGCCGAGGCCGTGCGGGCGGCAGCGGAGAACGGATGGATCTGACCCGAGCCCCGTCGGCCGCGTAGCCTGCCGTGGTGCACACGATCGAATCCCTGCTCGGCCTGCTGATCAACATCAGCGTCCCGACCTTCGCGATCGCGTCCATGCTCTCGATGGGGCTGCGCACCCCGCTGCGCGCCTTCCGCAGCCAGCTGCGCGATCGCCGCACCGTCCTGTCCGTGCTCGGTGCGAACTTCGTGGTCGTCCCCGCCGTCGGCACCCTGCTGGTGTGGCTGCTGAACGGCCTGCTGCCCCAGCAGACCGGGGAGGGCTTCGTCATCGCCCTGTGCGCCGCCGGAGCCCCCTTCGTGCTCCAGCTCGGCGCGATGGCCCGCATCCCCTACGGCGAGACCGCCGGACCGATGGCGGTGCTGCTGCTCGGCTCGATCGCGTTCATGCCGCTCGTGGTGCCTTTCCTGCTGCGGGACGTGGACGTGCACGGCTGGTCGGTGGCGCAGCTGCTGCTGGGAACGATGCTCTCGCCGATGATCGCGGGCATCGTCATCGCCGCCGTGTGGCCGGGCTGGGCCGACCGGCTCGCCCGCACCGCGGGCGGCGTCGCCGCGGTCTCCGCCGTGCTGATGTTCCTCTCCGGCTTCGGCGCGAACACCGGCCTGGTGCTGAGCCTGGTGCTCTCCCCGGTGCTGCTGGTGGCGGTCGGGCTGGTGGCGCTGGCCTTCGTCGCCGGGCGCCTGTCCGGTGACCTCGCCGGCGACACCCTCACCGTCGCGGACGGCCCCGCGATCCTCACCAGCCAGCGCAACATCGCCGCCGCCCTGCTGGTGGCCCGCA
>CAZHSL010000633.1:0-1727 GCA_964535185.1 uncultured Corynebacterium sp. | reverse complement strand
GTGGAGGGGTCGCCGTACTGGGAATAGGTCATGGCACGCATGCGGGGGCAACGCGGGCTCCGGCCCGAGAATTCCTGCGTGCGCGGTCCCGCCTCAGGTCAGTCCGCTCCGCCGGCTCCCGGCACGCGGATCTGGCCGTGCCGCAGGGCGCTCCAGAAGTCGCCGCGCACGTAGCGCTGCTCCGGATCGGGCTCGAAGTCCCAGTGCCGCACGGTGCCGTGCTGGAGCGCCGCGGCGACCAGACGGCGGCGTGCCTGGCTGGAGAGGACGTCCGCCTCGAGCGCAGCGAGGTCGTACTGCGCCTCGAGGCTCGCGCGCAGGTCCGCGGCGAGCTGGGCGTGGTGCGGGTCGTCCGCGAGGCTGCGCAGCTCGTCGGGATCGGCGGCGAGGTCGAACAGCTGGTCGGGATCCCCTGGGCAGATCACGAGCTTGTAGCGCCCGCGCACGAGGGTGAGCTGGGGGCGCAGCGTGCCCTCGGCGAGGTACTCGATGACCAGGTCGCGATCGGCCGGTCCGCTGGTCCCGGCGCGCTCGCGGCGCGCCGATTCCAGCAGCGACAGGCCGCGTCGGGACGGGGCGAGCCCCTCGCCGCCGGGGCCCTCGCCGCCGGGGCTCTCGGCGCTCTCGGCCGGTTCCGCGCCCGCGAGCTCGATCAGGGTGGGCATCAGGTCCAGCAGGGAGACCGGGTTCGCGTAGCGACCTCGGGGCACCAGGTGCTCCGGGCCGTGGACGATCATCGGCACCCGGGAGGACTGCTCGTAGGGGGACATCTTGAACCACAGCCCCTTCTCCCCGAGCATGTCGCCGTGGTCGCTGGTGACGACGATGACCGTCTCCTCGGCGAGCCCCAGCGCCTCCAGTCGCTGCCGGATCATGCCGATCTGGTCGTCGATGTAGCTGACCGCGGCGTAGTAGGAGCGCCGCGCCCGCCGCACCTGCTCGACCGAGGGCTCGTGGCGGTCGAATCCGCTCATCGCCCGCAGCCGGTGACTGTGCGGGTCCGCCGCGGGGTCGGGGACCTCGGGGTGCGCGGGGTCGGGGATGTGCACGTCGGCGAACCGGTCCCAGTGCTCCTGGGGCGGTTCGTACGGGTCGTGGGGGTGGATGAAGCTGGTGACCATCAGGAAGGGGATCCGCTCCCCCGCCGTCCGGTTCGCCCGCACCCGGTCGTTGAGGTGCCGCAGGCTGCGGAAGGTGACCTCGTCGTCGAAGTCCTGCTGCACGGTCGCCTGGGAGACGCCGGCGGTGTGGACGGCGTCGGCGTCGTGGTACCACTGCAGGCGGTCGTCGGGGTCGCGGCGCCAGTCCGGGACCATGTCGAGGTCGGCCGGGTACACGTCGGTGGTCAGCCGCTGCTCGAAGCCGTGGTGCTGGTCCGGGCCGATGAAGTGCATCCGACCGACGAGCGCGGTGTGGTAGCCGGCGCGGCGCAGGTGGTGGGCGAAGGTCGGGGTCGAGGCGGCGAAGTCGTCCCCGTTGTCGAAGCAGCCGATGTCCGAGGGCATGCGGCCGGTCATCATCGAGGCGCGGGACGGGGCGCACAGCGGCGTGGTGCAGTAGGCGCGGTCGTAGACCGCCGCGTCCGCGGCGAGCGCATCGATGTGCGGGGTGCGGGCCGAGGGGTCGCCGTAGGCGCCGAGCGCCTGGGCGGCCATCTGGTCGGCCTGGATGACGACGATGTTCGGTCTCATGAGGTGGTTCCCCTCTCCGTGGTCGGTTCCGTGCCG
>CAZHSL010000632.1:0-1732 GCA_964535185.1 uncultured Corynebacterium sp. | reverse complement strand
CGGTGTTCACCCGGCGCTTCTTCGCCAACCAGTTCAAGCGCTCCGCCCTGCCCAACGCCCCCAAGGTGCTCGCCGGCGGTTCCCTCTCGCCCCGCGGCGACTGGCGGATGCCGGCCGACGCGACGGCCAAGGCCTGGCTCGCCGAGATCGAGCAGGAGGTGCCCGGGAGCTGAGCCGGGGCGGGCCGTGGCGGGCCGGGATGGGGCGTGGCGCGTGACGCGGTGAAGTTTTCCCGCTCCACGACTCATGTCCGCATCCAGATGAGTCCCGAAACAGGAAAACCTTGCCTCCGGGACCGGGACCGGGACCGGGACCTGGACCGGGGCCTCGCCGGGGCGGGGCACTGCCTTGGCTGGGGCCGGGGCCTGGCCTCGCCCTGGGGTGGGTGCAGCGAGCAGCGAGTCATCGACGCGTCGGAGGGCGCATGGAGCGCCCCAGCCGTCGGCCGTTGCTTCCGGACCAGTTGCTCACCGGTGGGGCCGACGAGCCGACCGCCTGAAAGCGGCGGCGCAGAGCAGTCAGAGCTCGCTGCGGTGACTTGATGTCCGCGGCCGTCCACGTGATGAGCTTCCATCCCAGCGATTCCAGAGAGTCCTTGCGGGCCTGATCTGCGCGCCACTGCGCCTGGTCACGGCGGTGGTAGTCACCGTCGTACTCCACGGCGATCCCGAGCTCCGGATAGGCCAGGTCGAGGTACCTCGTCGTGCCGGTGTCGGTCTCCTGTACTGCGAAGTTGATGACCGGTTCCGGGAAGCCTGCCCGCAGCAGCAGGAGCCGCGAGCGGGTCTCCCCGGGGGAATCGGTGCGGGGCCGAGCGTCTCGCAGAGCTCGGCGCAGTCGCGCCGCACCCCATCGGCCGCGGTGCGTATCGAGGGATTCGTGGATCTGGCCCACGCGCTTCGCGTGTCGTGGAGAATCTCGGGTGAGCAGTGAGTCGATCGCGATGACCAGGTCATCGTGGTCGAGGAGGCAGGCGATCTCCAGCAGCGCGGTGCACGGGTGGGACATCACCAGGCCCAGGGATCTGTAGGTCGTCCGGGGAGACATCTGATGGACCACCACGTGTGGGCCGAGGGAGAGCTTCACGCCCTGTGGCACGCTGACGTGCAGGTCAGGAGGATTCGTCAGCGGCCGGACCGCAGGCGGAGGACCGGTCCCGGCCCCTGATCGGGACAGGGGCAGTCCGGACTCGAGCCGTCTGGTCCAGAACAGGGGCAGCTCATCGTCGTCCGAGGGAATGTCGGGGAGGCCCGGTGGCCGAGGCAGGGTGCTGGGGACGGTGAGTCCGGGACCATCACGATATGCGGCGCTGGCGAGCGCCCCGATCCCGTTGTCGACCCACCATGGCAGCGCGATGCCGAGCAGTGCGGCAGCCGTGGTGTGGCTGACCACTGCCTCGGGAGCGACCTGTTGCTGGAGCACCTCGCACATCGTGTTCACCGATGCAGGGGCGGCGGTGGGCGTCGAGTACCCGCGGAACAGCGTGGTCAGTTCCGGTCCCTCGAGGCGTCGGGTCGAGACCCCGCGCTCGCGCCATTGCGCCCGTGAGAAGAGGGAACGGGGCGGAAGCGGGGTGGCTCGCATGCGGTCGAAAGTACGGACGCTGACCCGCGACGGGTCATCCCGCCTCGGCGGTGTGGATCGCGCACGGCTGTGGAGGAGCCGTCCGCACCGCCGTACCGCTGCCACACCGGAGCTGCGCCGCCCCTCAGGCTGCCCCGCGGCGGGGCGC
>CAZHSL010000631.1:0-1733 GCA_964535185.1 uncultured Corynebacterium sp. | reverse complement strand
CGACATCCCGTTCCAGATCGCCAGGACGTGCATCCCGAAGCCGTGCACGTCGAGGGCGGCCGGCAGCAGCCCGGCCTCCTGGTCCGTGCGCAGCGCCGACAGCAGCCGTCGGCTGATCGCCCGGCGGATCGACTGCAGACCGGACTCGACCTCGGGGGAGGCGGAGGAGGGGCCGGCGGCGCTGTTCATGATCAGGCACCCCGCCGGGCAGCCGGGCTGCGTGTACTGGTGGGCCGCTCCCGTGAGCAGGCGAAGAGCGGCGCGGCGGGCGTCGGGCTCCTCCTCGAACGCGGCCTCGACGAAGCCCGTGTACCGCTGCGAGTAGGTGCGCACCACCTCCTCGAAGAGCTGCTGTTTGCTGCCGAAGGCGTGGTAGAGGCTGGGCGGCGAGATGCCCATCGCGGCGCAGAGCTCCCGCGTGCCCGCGCCCTCGAAGCCGCGCTCCCAGAACAGGAGCATCGCCTGCTCGAGCGCATGGTCGCGGTCGTAGCTGCGTGGTCGGCCCCTGCTCGCACTCATGAACGCCATTTTATAGCGCTCGTCCGGGAAAGGAGTGGCCTTTGTGTATCGACTGATACACAATGGCGTCGGCTCGTCCGGACGACGTGGTCCGAAGCGGGCCCGGGGCCGTCACCGCCGTCGGACCTCGCGATCGACGATCCGGAAGGACCACGCATGCCTCTCGCCACCGCGGAGCGTCCGCACGCCGCGCCCGTCCCCGCTCCCGCCCCCGGCCTGCCGCCCACGGTCATGGTCACCGGCGCCGGGGGCCGCCTCGGCAGGCAGCTGACCCAGCAGCTGCATGGCCGCGGAATGCGGGTGATCCGCACCGACATCGCGCCGGCCCACCCCGCGGGGGAGGACTTCGTGCTCGGCCCCTACGCCGGCTCGCTCTCGTACCTGCCCTTCCTTGAGGCCGCGCTCGCCCGGTGGAAGGTCGATCTGCTGATCCCCACCGTGCCGGACGAGCTGCCGGCCCTCGCCGCGGCCGCCCCGGTGCTGGGGAGCAGGGTCGCGATCGCCGCCCCCGGACCGATCGCCCTGTGCCACGACAGGCTGCTGCTGATGCGATACCTGGAGCGGCACGGGGTCCGCGTCCCGGCCACGGTGGCGGTGCGCCCGTCCGGGATCCCGGGCCGGCTCGCGCAGGAGGGCGTCCACGTGGTCGCGCCGCGCCTGGCGAGCTCGCGCGGCGAGGTGCAGGTGATCCGCCCCCGGGATCCGCTGCCGGCCCGGAACGACACCTACATCGCGCAGGAGTTCGCGCCGGGGCAGGAGCACCTCGTGCAGGTGCATCGCAGCGCCCATCACGGCGTGATGACGACGGTCCTGCTGCGCTGCGGGCCGGGCGAGCGGGTTGACCGCCTCGACCCGATGGCCGCGTCGGAGGTCACCGGGCTCGCCCGCGCGGCCGTCTGCGCGCTGGGCCTCACCGGCGCCTCGAGCGTCCGCGTGCGTCGCGACGCCGAGGGGCGTCCGACGGTGCTCGGGGTCGAGCCGCGCGCGGGTCTGCGCAGCGACCTCGCCCCGGAGCTGCTCGACGGGATGCTGGCGGACGCCGGCCTCCCGCTGCGGAGCCCCGCGCTCTGATGAGAACGGCCTCATCGCTCTCTCGCGCCCCTCTCATCCGCCGGGTGTTACCTGAGGTCATCATGCACAGCGCCCGCCACGACGGGCGGACGAAGGAGAGATGACGATGCGCAGCACGACGATCTGGACCGTGGCCGCCGGCA
>CAZHSL010000630.1:0-1746 GCA_964535185.1 uncultured Corynebacterium sp. | reverse complement strand
AGCGGGATCCGGCCGCCGGCCAGGACCATGTCCACCTGGCGGTCCGAGAGGCGGTGCGTGAGGCGCACCTTGCGCCCGCCGATCGTCGCGCTGAGCGAGCGGCCGTCGCGCAGCGCCGCATGCACGCCCTCGAGCACCACGTCGTCGCCGGTCCGGATCGCGTCGAGGTCCTCGGGGTCGGCGAACTCGAGCGGGACGATCCCGAAGTTCGCGAGGTTCTGCCAGTGGATGCGGGCGAAGCTCACCGCGATCACGGCCTGCAGGCCGAGGTGGCGTGGGGCGATCACGGCGTGCTCGCGGGAGGAGCCCTGGCCGTAGTTCCTCCCGGCCACCACCACGTGCCCGCCCTCGGCGGCGCGGGCGCGATCCGGGTAGCCCTCGTCGATGCGGGTGAAGGCGAAGTCCGCGATCCGCGGGATGTTGGAGCGGAAGGGCAGCACCTGGGAGCCGGCCGGCAGGATCTCGTCGGTGGAGACGTCGTCTCCCATCACCAGCAGCACGGGCAGCGTGAGGCTGTCCTCGACCGGCGCGAAATCCGGCAGGGACGAGATGTTCGGGCCCTTGACCAGCTCGACCTGCTGGGCCTCCGCCTCGGGCAGCGGCGGGGTCAGCATGTCGGGGATCTGCGCGTACTGCGCGGGCAGCGTGGGCCGGGGGTAGACCATGTCGTGGCTGTCCTCGAGGGTGCGCGGATCGGTGATCTGCCCGGTCAGCGCCGCGGCCGCAGCGGTCTCGGGCGAGCACAGCCACACCGCGTCCTCCTCGGTGCCGGAGCGGCCGGGGAAGTTCCGCGGCATGGTGCGCAGGGAGTTGCGGCCGCTGGCGGGCGCCTGCCCCATCCCGATGCAGCCCATGCAGCCGGACTGGTGGATCCGGGCACCGGCGCCGACGAGCGCCGTCAGCCAGCCGCCCGTGATGAGGTCCGCGAGCACTTCGCGCGAGGTGGGGTTGATGTCCACGGAGACCCGCCCGTCGGCCTGGCGGCCGTCGAGGATCTCGGCCACGACGGCGAAGTCCCGCAGCCCCGGGTTCGCCGAGGAGCCGACGACCACCTGGGTCACGTCCTCCCCGGCCACCTCGGCGACCGGCACCACGTTGCCGGGCGAGGAGGGCTTGGCGATCAGCGGTTCGAGGGAGGACAGATCGATGCGCTCGGTGTGGTCGTAGCTCGCGCCCTCGTCGGCCTCCCAGCGCTCGAACTGGTCGCCGCGGCCGACGGCCTCCAGGTAGGCCTCGGCGGCGTCGTCGGCCGGGAACACGGTCGCGGTCGCGCCGAGCTCGGCGCCCATGTTCGCGATCACGTGGCGATCCATCGCATCCAGCTGCGCCAGGCCCTCGCCGTGGTACTCGATGATGCGACCCACGCCGCCGCTGACCCCGTGGCGGCGCAGCATCTCCAGCACCACGTCCTTCGCGCTGACCCAGTCCGGCAGGGTGCCCGTCAGCTCCACGCCCCAGATCTCGGGCATGCTCACGTACATCGGCTGGCCGGCCATCGCCATCGCGATCTCGAGCCCGCCCACGCCGATCGCCAGCATGCCCAGCGCGCCGGCGGCGCAGGTGTGGGAGTCCGAACCGATCAGCAGCGCGCCGGGGCGGCCGAAGTGGGCCTGGTGCACGGGATGGGAGACCCCGTTGCCGGCCTTGGAGAACCACAGCCCGAACCGCTCGGCGGCGGACTTCAGGAAGAGGTGGTCGTCGGGGTTCTTCTCGTCGGTCTGCAGCAGGTTGTGGTCGACGTACTGC
>CAZHSL010000629.1:0-1746 GCA_964535185.1 uncultured Corynebacterium sp. | reverse complement strand
TCGCCGACGTCGACGACCTGCTCACCAACACCGCCGGGGCCCTGCTCGGCGCGCTCCTGGCCCCGGTGGTCGCGGGATGGATCCCCGGGCCCGCTGCGCTCGCGGCGCTGCCTCCCCGGCCCGTCACCCGCCCGCGGCGCCTGCTGGGCATGGCGCTGGACGCCATGCTGCTCTCCGCCGCTCCCGGCCTGCTCTTCACCTCCGGGATGCTCGCCTACGCGCTGGTGTGGGCGCTCGCCACCGGCTCCACCGACGTCCCGGACCCGAGCGACCTCTCCCCGCTGCTCATGCCCGCGGCGGTGATGGCCTCGGCCCTCGCGGCCCTGCTGCTGCTCGTCGTGCTGCCCGCGCTGCGCGGCGGCGGGGCCTCCCCGGGCCAGCGGATGGTGGGGATCGCGCCCGTCTGGAAGGGCCGACGGGGCACGACGGGGCAGCGGCTCCTGCGCGCCCTGCCCGTCGCCGGGGCCTGGGCGCTGCTGCCCACGCTCGCCTCGCTGCTCGAGGACGGCGGGGTGCCGCTGCTGCCATGGGTGCTCGAGAACGGGGTGCGGGGGATCGCCCTCGCCTCCGTGCTGCTGGTGGTCCTGACCGGCACCCGAGGGCTGTCCGGCGTGCTCAGCGGGGCCGAGCTCGTGGACCGCCGCGCCGCGTCGACGTCGGGCGTCGCCGCGCACCGGTAGGATGGTCCAGGCCTCAGCAGACGCTTTCCCACCGCGTGCTGCGCGCCGCCGACACCCCTGCTCACCCTGGAGGACGACCGTGGTGGACTCCCTGACCGTCCAGATCATCGTGACGGTCCTCGCCGGGATCGCCTACATCGTGGGCCTGACCGGGATCGTGGTCCCGGTGCTGCCCGGCACCATCACCATCGTCCTCGCCGCCCTGGTGTGGGCGATCGCGATCGGCGGCTGGGCGGGCTGGGCGACCTTCGCGATCGCGCTGGTGCTGGGGGCGATCGGCATGACCACCAGCTACGTGCTCACCGGCCGGCGCCTGCACGCCGCCGAGGTGCCCATGTGGCCGGTCTACGTCGCGATCGCCTCCGGGATCGTGGGCATCTTCGTGATCCCGTTCCTGGGCCTGCCGCTCGGCTTCCTGCTGGGCCTGTACCTCTCCGAGGCCGTGCGGCAGAAGGACTGGCGCAAGGGCCTCACCTCCGCCTGGATCGCGATGAAGGCCCTCGGCCTCGGCATCCTCATCGAGTTCTCCCTCGCCATGCTCTCCACGATCGCCTTCGCGGTCGCCGTCGTCGTCCACTTCGCCTTCGCATGACCCGCACCGACACCGCCTCCCGTCCCCGCCCCGCCGACGCACCGACCGCCCGCCGCGCCCCCGCGCCCGATCCGGCCCTCACCGCGCGCCAGCACCCCGCCGTGCTGGTCCCGGGCCTGAAGCGCCTGCTGAAGGGCTCCTGGGAGCAGCGGCGCTGGTTCGTCCTGGCCGTGCTCGGGGCGACCGGCTTCGCCCTGCTGCAGATCGCCACCTCCGCCGTCATCGGCCGCGTCACCGAGCAGGTGATCGTGCCGTCCTTCCAGCGCGGGGAGGCGACCCCCGCCCTGCTGCTCGGCGGCGGCCTGGCGATCCTCGGCATCGCCGTGGCCCGCGCCGTCACCGTGATGGCGCGGCGCGTCTTCGCCGCCGCCGCCCAGTTCGACCTGTTCGGGCTGTACCGCGAACGGATCGTCGCCGTCTACGCGAAGGTGCCGCTGCTGTGGCACCGCCGCCAGGCCACCGGCACCCTGCTCA
>CAZHSL010000628.1:0-1747 GCA_964535185.1 uncultured Corynebacterium sp. | reverse complement strand
ACTACCTGACCCTGATCGGCGGCCAGTTCGGCTGCCATCCTGGCAAGCACCCCGAGGAGCGCACGGGCGAGCAGTCGGACAACTACGTCCCCTACACGGTGAACATGCTGCCCGCGGCGGCCTCGCACTACATCACCGAGGGGATCACCGACTTCGACCTGGTCACCGAGCAGTACTGGGTGCTGGCCGATGACTACTGCGATGTGCTCGCGACCACCACGCAGAAGGTGCGCGAGTGGGATCCGTGGACCCGCGAGATCACCTCGCCGGCGCTGTGGACCCGTCAGTGGGGCGAAGGCCGCATCTTCGTGACCACGCCCGGGCACCGGGTCGAGGTGCTCGAGGATCCGAACGTGCGCACGATCATCGAGCGAGGCATGCTCTGGGCCGCGCGCGGCTCCGAGCAGCCCTACGGCGACCACGGCCGTCCCGCCGTGACGAAGGAGGCGTCCCTGTGAAGATCGGGATGATCGGCTGCGGAGTCATCTCGCGGCAGTACCTCGACAGCTTCGACACGCTCCCCGACGTGCAGCTGGTGGCCGTCGCGGATCTGGACCCCGCCCGTGCCGCCGCGGCGGCGGAAGGTCGAGAGGGCGTGCGCGTGCTGACGGTGGACGAGCTGATCGAGGACGCCGAGGTGGACACGATCCTGAACCTCACGATCCCTGCGGCGCATGCCGAGGTGGATCTGCGGGCGATCGCGGCGGGCAAGAACGTGTACTCGGAGAAGCCTTTCGCGGTGACCACGAAGGAGGGCGCCGAGGTGCTCGCCGCGGCGCAGACCGCGGGCGTGCTCGTCGGCTCCGCCCCGGACACGGTGCTGGGCACCGGCACCCAGACCGCTCGTATCGCGATCGACGAGGGCGTGATCGGCCTGCCCACCGCCGCGATGGCGACGATGGTGTGCCCGGGCCATGAGCGCTGGCATCCGCAGCCGGACTTCTACTACGTCCCCGGCGGCGGGCCGCTGCTGGACATGGGCCCCTATTACATCCACGCGCTGGTCACCCTGCTGGGCCCGGTCTCCGCGGTGATCGGGGCGGCCAGCCGCCCGCACGAGACCCGCACCATCGGCTCGGGCCCCCGCGCCGGGGAGGTGATCCCGGTCAGCACCGATACCCACGTCACCGGCGTGCTGGTGCACGAGTCCGGGGTGCTGTCCACCCTGGTGATGAGCTTCGACGCGGTCGCCACCTCGGCGCATCCGATCGAGGTCCACGGGACCGAGGGCACTCTCGCGGTCCCCGATCCGAACCATTTCGACGGCGAGGTGACGGTGCGTCGGCTGGCCGGTGAGGGCTGGGAGGCTCTGCCCGTCGGCGGCGGCTACGTGGGTGCGGGGCGCGGCATCGGCCTGCAGGACATGGCCGTGCGCGGCCGGGAGCTGCGGGCCAGCGGCGAGCTGGGCCAGCACGTGCTCGAGGTGATGAACGCGGTGCTCGAGTCCGCCCACAGCGGCTCCCGCCTCGAGATCGCGAGCACCGTGTCCCGCCCCGAGGCGGTCGCGCTCACCGAGCTCACCGCCGCGGAGCCTGCCGCGCAGTCCGCCGCGACCCAGTCCGCTGCCTCCTGAGCGCCCCGGAAGGACGCTGACCATGCTCTCTATCGGCATCATCGGCACCGGGAACATCTCCCGTGCACACCTGCACGCGTACCTCCAGTTCCCCGAGGAGGTGCAGGTCGTGGCCCTGGCGGACATCGAGCCCGGCAAGGCCGAGACCGCCCGCGCCGAGTTCGCCCTCGACAG
>CAZHSL010000627.1:0-1752 GCA_964535185.1 uncultured Corynebacterium sp. | reverse complement strand
CGAGGACATGGACGTCAACATCACCAAGGAGAAGAAGCTGACGAACATGCGCGCCGCGTCCTCGGACTCGTTCGAGAACCTGGTGCCGCCGCGGAAGCTGACCCTCGAGGAGTCCCTCGAGTTCTCCGCCGAGGACGAGTGCGTCGAGGTCACCCCCGAGATCGTGCGGATCCGCAAGGTGATCCTCGATGCGACCGAGCGCCGGCGCGCCCAGTCCAGGGCGAAGTCGGGGAAGTGAGGCCGTGACCTCCGCGCCGTCGCCGACGGGGCCGCCCCGCACGGTCGACACCACCTCCCTCGCGGCCCGCTCCGCGCAGGCCGCGATGGCGATCGTGCTGGCGATCATCTCGGTGCTCCTGATGCTCACCACGCACCGCATGGAGCTCGAGCTGTTCGGGGTGGCCCTCCCCGTGGGGCTGGTCTTCGGTGCGGTGTTCCAGGTCGTCACCTGCGTGTTCCTGTGGGCGGCGACGGGATCGAGGTTCCCGCTGCTGGTGCTGGGCTGCCTGTGGGGGATGCTGGCCACCCCGTTCCTGGGCGAGAGCGTCGGCGGCGGGGTGCTGCTGCCGGCGGTGATCGGCGGCGTCCCGCAGATCACCGGCTGGATCGTCCAGGGCCTGGGCCTGGTGATCCCGTTCCTCCTCGCGGCCGTGATCAGCGTGGCCGGCCGCCGGCGCACGAGGACCCGCTGAGCCCATGAGCACTTCGACCCGTCCCGACTGGGCGACCGTCCCGAACCTCGTCACTCTGGTGCGGTTCGTGATGCTGGCGCCGGTGTGCGTGCTGCTGGTGGACGGCCCCGACACCCTCGCCGTCGTGCTGCTGCTGGTCTGGGCCTCCACCGACTGGGTGGACGGGCTGCTCGCCCGGGCACTGGACCAGACCAGCCGGACCGGCGCGATCATCGACCCGATCGCGGACCGCATCGGGCTGGCCGCGATCGTGCTCTCCCTTGCGCTGGCGGGACTGCTGCCCTGGACCGCGCTGGCGCTCATCGTGGTGCTGGACGTGGCGATGGTGGTCCTCGCGACCGGAGCGGCGCTCGGCGGACGGATCTCCGTCTCCTGGCTCGGCAAGATCCGCACCTTCGTGCTGATGACCGCCGTGTTCCTGCTGGTCGCCGCCGCGGCGTGGTGGCCGTCCCTGGTCCCGGCCGCCCGCGCGCTGATCTGGCTCGGCGTGGTGCTCCACACCGTCACCGCGATCGACTACATCGTCAGGGCGCGGCGGGCCCCCTCCGCCGCACCGGCGGGGGAGGCACCTCCTTCGCCGCGATGACCAGCGCCCGCGGCACCCGCACGGGGCCGCGGCGGGTCATCACCTCCACGCTGGCCTCGTCGCTCCCGGCGATCGTGCCCAGCGCGTCGGTCATCGACTCCCCGTGCGGGGAGCTGTCCGCATCGATCGCGTAGCGCAGCACCACCCGGCGCCCCTCGGTGAGGAAGGGCGCCCAGCCGGCGCGGGGCCGAGGACCGTCGTGCGTCGTCATCCTCCGAGGCTATCCCCGGTCGGATCGGGCCGATGACGGGCCGCGCGTGTGCAACCTGTCACCTCCTCGCCCCACCGCCCCGCCGTGCCCGGGACCGGCCGGGCGGGATGAGATGATGGGGGTCGTCTCCGACGGAAGGAAGCGCCCATGACCTACGTCATCGCCCTGCCCTGCGTCGACGTGAAGGATCGTGCCTGCGTCGACGAGTGCCCGGTGGACTGCATCTACGAGGGCAACCGGATGCTCTACATCCAGCCCGACGA
>CAZHSL010000626.1:0-1759 GCA_964535185.1 uncultured Corynebacterium sp. | reverse complement strand
CTGCTCAAGCGCGAGGACCTCAACCACACCGGCAGCCACAAGATCAACAACGTGCTCGGCCAGGCGCTGCTGACCCGGCGGATGGGCAAGACCCGCGTGATCGCCGAGACCGGCGCGGGGCAGCACGGCGTCGCGACCGCGACCGCCGCTGCCCTGTTCGGCCTCGACTGCACGATCTACATGGGCGGCGAGGACACCGAGCGCCAGGCCCTCAACGTCGCCCGGATGCGTCTGCTGGGAGCGGACGTCGTCCCCGTGCAGCAGGGCTCGCGCACCCTCAAGGACGCGATCAACGAGGCGTTCCGCGACTGGGTCGCCAACGTCGAGACCACCCACTACCTGCTGGGCACCGTCGCGGGCCCCCACCCCTTCCCGGCGATGGTGCGCGATTTCCACCGCATCATCGGCGAGGAGGCCCGGGCGCAGACCCTCGAGAGGGTGGGCAGGCTCCCCGACGCGGTCGTGGCCTGCGTGGGCGGGGGCTCCAACGCGATGGGGATCTTCCACGCCTTCCTCGACGACACCGACCCGCTGGTGCGGCTGATCGGCTGCGAGGCCGGCGGCGACGGGATCTCCTCGGGCCGCCACTCCGCGACCATCACCGGAGGCACCGCGGGCGTCCTCCACGGCGCGCGCAGCTTCGTGATGCAGGACGAGGACGGTCAGACCATCGAGTCCCACTCGGTCTCCGCCGGACTGGACTATCCCAGCGTCGGCCCCGAGCACGCCTGGCTCGCGGACATCGGCCGCGCCGAGTACCGGGCCGTCGACGACGCTCCGGCGATGGAGGCCTTCGCGCTGCTGTCGATGACCGAGGGCATCATGCCCGCGATCGAGTCCGCGCACGCCCTCGCCGGCGCGCTCCAGCTGGGCCGCGAGCTCGGCGAGGACGCCGTGATCCTGGTGAGCCTCTCCGGCCGCGGCGACAAGGACGTGGACACCGCCTCGAGCTGGTTCGGCCTGGTGGGCGACGAACCGGCCCGCGCCGACCTCTCCGCGCTGCGCGCCGCCGCCCGCAGGACCGGCCCCGTGGGCGCAGCGACGAACGATGAGGAGCCGCGATGACCGCCGCCGACACCCCCCGACTGCGCTCCGGAGAGGTCCTGGACAGGGCGCGCTCCGAGAACCGCGCCGCCCTGATCGGCTACCTGCCCGTCGGATACCCCGACCTGGAGCGGTCGATCGAGGCCGCCCGCGTCCTCATCGACCACGGCGCGGACATGATCGAGCTGGGCCTGCCGTACTCCGATCCCGTTATGGACGGTCCCGTGATCCAGCAGGCGGCCTCCGCCGCCCTGGCCGGCGGCACCCGCACCCGCCACGTGCTCGAGGCCGTCCGGGCGCTGTCCGGCCGCGGCGCGGCGATCCTCGTGATGAGCTACTGGAACCCGATCCTCGCCTACGGTCCCGAGGCCTTCGCCCGCGACCTCGCCGCCGCCGGAGGAGCCGGTGTGATCACCCCGGACCTCATCCCCGACGAGGGGCAGGAATGGATCGGGGCGAGCGAACGGCACGGCGTGGACCGCGTGTTCCTGGTCGCCCCGAGCTCTCCCCGCGACCGCCTCGCCCATGTGGTCTCGCACACGCGCGGCTTCGTCTACGCGGCCAGCACCATGGGCGTCACCGGCACCCGCGCGAGCGTCTCCGCGGCCACGGAGGGCCTGGTCGAGCGCACCCGCGCGGCCGGGGCGGAGCACGTCTGCGTGGGCCTGGGCGTCTCCAACGGCGAGCAGGCCGCGCAGGTCGGCGCGTACGCTGA
>CAZHSL010000625.1:0-1763 GCA_964535185.1 uncultured Corynebacterium sp. | reverse complement strand
TCGCGATGACGATGATCTCGTTGTAGGGGATGCCGGTGTACTCGGCCATGATGAAGGCGGCCGCGCCCATGATCGGCGGCATGATCTGCCCGCCGGTGGAGGCGGTGGCCTCCGTCGCCCCCGCGAAGTGCGGTCGGAAGCCGGCCCTCTTCATCAGCGGGATCGTGAAGGATCCCGAGGCCACGGTGTTCGCGACCGAGGAGCCGGAGATCATGCCCTGCAGGCCGGAGGCCGCCACAGCCGCCTTCGCGGGACCGCCGGTGAAGCGGCCGGTGAGCCGGAAGGCGAGGTCGTTGAAGAGCACGCCGATGTTCGTGTGGATGAGCACCACGGCGAACAGCAGGAACAGGAAGATGAAGGTGGAGGAGACCTGGATCGGGGTCCCGAAGATCCCGGCCCGCGAGGTGAAGAAGGTGCCGACCGCGAAGTCCTCCCAGGACTGGCCGACGATGACGGTGGAGTATCCGATCGCCACCAGGCCGATGATCACGATGGGCAGCCCGACGCAGCGCCTGGTCGCCTCGAGCGTGAGCACGATGCCGAGCGTCGCGACCACGTAGTCGAGCGTCTCGAACCCCATGATCTGGACGAGGTTGCTGGTCAGGTGCGCGTACCGCACCACGATGTACAGGTTGACCGCGAGTCCCACCAGGGCCAGCACCGCATCCCACCAGGGGATCCCGGCCTTCCCGCCGCGCCGCTCGACCCGCTTGCCCGCCGGGTAGAGCAGGAAGATGATCGAGGTGGCGCCGGCGAGGTGGATCGCGCCCTGGATCAGGGAGGGCCGGGAGCCGAAGATCCCGGTGTAGAGGTGGAACACGGTCAGAGCGACCGAGAGGCCGCCCACCACCCACGCCCACAGGCCCAGGTTCGTGCGGAACCGGCTGGATGTGTCGTGCTCACGCAGCAGCTCCTGGGCTCTCGCCTCGGCCTCATGCTGCGTCTGCTCGTCGACCTCGAGTTCTGAGGCTCGCGAAGCGTCCTCGTGGTCTCCGACGCTCATCTCAGAGCAGCCCCTCTTCCTCGTAGTACTTCTGCGCACCCGGATGCATCGGCACGTCGCCCTGCCCGGTCAGCGCGAAGTCATGGCTGATCAGACCGCCCTGCGGGAGGGTGATCGAGTCCGCGTGCTCGAAGGTGGCCTTGGTGATCTCGTAGCCGACCTCCTCGCTGACCTGGTCCATCGAGGCGATCAGGGCCGCGGCGACCGACAGGGTGGTCACCGGCTCCTCGAGGAAGTCGTACGCATCGGGCTCGATCGTGTAGACCTCGAACAGGCTCTCCGAGGCGACCTTCTCCGCCTTGTCCTGGTCGAGGGAGACCAGCGTGACGTCGTTGGTCGCGGCGAGGTCGCCGAGCGAACCGGTCGGGGTGCCGACGACGAACACCGACGCGTCGATGTTGTTGTCGCGCAGGAGGTCGAGCGAGCTGGCGAAGTCCTGCTCGAAGGGCTCGTAGTCGCCCTCGCCGATGTCGTAGGCGGCGAGGATCGCGTCGGAGACGGCACGGGTGCCGGAGCCGACGTCGCCCACGGCGATCTTCTTGCCCTTGAGATCCGCGGCGGTCTCGATGCCGTTGCCCGCGAGGGTGACGATGTGCGCAGCCTCGGGGTAGAGGCCGGCGATCCAGCCGATGTTGTCGACCTGGGCGCCCTCGAACTCACCCTCGCCGAGCACGGCGGTGTTGGCGGTGTCCGACTGGGCGATGCCCAGCTGCCACTCGCCCTGGAAGATCTTGCCGATGTTCTCCACCGAGGCGCCGGA
>CAZHSL010000624.1:0-1764 GCA_964535185.1 uncultured Corynebacterium sp. | reverse complement strand
TCTCCTCACCGCCGGTGCGCTGGCCCTGCTTCTACGGCATCGACTTCGCCTCCCGGGCGGAGCTGATCGCCAACGGACTGGGCATCGAGGAGATCGCCCGTTCGCTCGGCGCCGACTCCCTCGGATACATCACCGAGGAGGGGATGATCGCCGCCACGGAGCAGCCGGAGGAGGCGCTGTGCACCGCCTGCTTCTCCGGGAAGTACCCGGTCGCCCTGCCCGAGCCCGTCGCCCGTGCCCAGGGCATCCACCAGAACCCCCGCCCCGGGCCCGCCCTCGCCGAGAAGGACGCATGAACTCCACCAGCCCCCGCCCCCAGGACGCCCCCGCCGCCGGGATCACCTACGCCGATTCCGGCGTGGACACCGCTGCCGGGGACCGCGCCGTCGACCTGATGAAGGAGGCCGTCGCCGCGACCCACGGCCCGCAGGTGCTCGGCGGCATCGGCGCCTTCGCCGGCCTGGTCGACGTCAGCGCGCTGAAGGACTACGACCGCCCCCTGCTGGCCTCCTCCACCGACGGCGTGGGCACCAAGATCGCGATCGCCCGCGAGATGGACGTGCACGACACCATCGGCCGCGACCTGGTGGGCATGGTGGTCGACGACATCATCGTCGTGGGCGCCGAGCCGCTGGCCATGACCGACTACATCGCCTGCGGCACCGTGGTGCCCGAGCGGATCGCCGACATCGTGCGCGGCATCGCCGAGGGATGCCGCCTGGCCGGCTGCGCGCTGGTGGGCGGGGAGACCGCGGAGCACCCGGGCCTGATGGCCCCGGAGGACTACGACGTGGCGGGCGCGGCGGTGGGCGTGGTCGAGGCCGCCGACCTGCTGGGCCCCGAGCGGGTGCGCGCCGGCGACGTGGTGATCGGGATGGACGCCTCAGGCCTCCACTCCAACGGCTACTCGCTCGTGCGCGCCGTGGTCGCGGCCGAGGGCCTGTCCCTGGACTCGCACGTGGCGGAGTTCGGGCGCTCGCTCGGGGAGGAGCTGCTCGAGCCGACCCGTATCTACACCGCGGACCTGCTCGCGCTGCTCCGGGACGCGCGCACCCGCGGCACCGTCCGTGCGCTCAGCCATGTCACCGGCGGCGGCCTGGCCGCGAACCTCGCGCGCGTGATGCCGCGCGGCCTCGCCGCGCGGATCGACCGCTCCCGGTGGGAGCCCGGCGCGGTGTTCTCCCGGGTGGCGCACTGGGGTGCGGTGCCGCAGCTCGACCTCGAGGGCACGCTGAACATGGGCATCGGGATGGTCGCGCTGGTCGCGCAGGACCAGGCCGACGCCGCGCTCGCGGTGCTCGCCGAGCGCGGGCTCGGCGCACGCGCCATCGGCGAGGTCGTGGACGGGGAGGCGCTGCCTGCGGCGGGGACGGCGCTCGAGCACGTCGTCGCCGGCGCCAAGGGCGTGGACGGCGGCGCCGTGCTGATGGCGGGTCAGCACGCCGGCTGGGACTGAGCGGGAACGCCCGTGACACAGCACGAGGGCCGACCTCCTGGTCGGCCCTCGTGCTGTGTCACGGTGCTCTCCGGCGGGTGCCGGCGTCCTCAGCGGCGTCGTGCGGACGGTGCGTCCTCGTCGGCCCAGTCGTCGCTGTCCTCGGCCCATTCGTCTCCGTCGGCGCCGGAGGCCTCGCCCCGCTGGGACTGCAGTTCGCGCTGCAGCGCCGTGAGGTCGGTCGGCGGGCTGTAGTACTTGAGGTCCCGTGCCACCTTGGTGTGCTTGGCTTTCTGTCGGCCGCGACCCATGGATCTGACCCCCTGTGC
>CAZHSL010000623.1:0-1772 GCA_964535185.1 uncultured Corynebacterium sp. | reverse complement strand
AGTGCTCGGCACCCACCACCTGCATCGGGGAGGTGGTGGTCAGAGCGAGGGCGGGGGCGGACGTCCCCATCACGGACTCCGACCAGTCCGCCCCGGCGGCGAAGCCCATGTCGTCCGCGCGGGAGATGAGCTGGGGCCGGCCCTCGACCCACAGCAGGCGGCCGTCCGCATCGCCGAGAGCGACCATCAGCCCGGCCTCGACGGCCGGGTCGATCAGCCGGGAGCGCAGCAGCGGGAGCACGGCGGAGAAGAGGTGCGCCTGCCGGGCCGCGGCCAGCTCCTCGCCGGCGAGCACGGCATCGGCTGCAGCGCCGGGAGCGGGCACGGCGGCGAGCGAGCGCCGCCAGGAGTCGAGCACCGGGGCGCGGATCAGATCCCGCTGGTCGCGCAGCTCGGCGTGGGAGCGCAGATCCTCATGGGCGCGCAGGAGTCGCGCCTGGTAGGCGGAGTCCGTCGGTGACCAGCGGGTGGCGGTCACACGGACCCGCTCTCCCGGGGCCGGACGGCAGGGCCTGCATCGCTCACGATCCACCTCGTCGTCGCTCGTGTCTCAGCTGAGCCGACCGTACCGCGCGCACCCGGGCACGGCAACGGTGGGGGCACGCGCCGATGGTGCCGGTGTGCACGTCTACACCGCGGCCGGCTCCACCGTGGTGCGGGTGTTCGGGATCCCGGTCGAGGACTCCGCCTGCCGCTGAGGCAGGTGGATCCCGGCGAGCATGCAGCGCACCGAGCCTCCCGCCGCCTCGATCGTGGGCACCGGCGCGGTGAGGACCCGGCAGGACCTCTCGATCCGACGCCGCTGCGCAGCCGTGAGCTGAGCAGCGGCCTGCGCCGACATCACCAGCAGCCGCTCCGTGCCCAGCAGCTCGAGGCAGTTGCCGAGGAAGCCGTGCACCTGCGCCTCGGAGAGCTCCACGACGTCCCGGCCGCTCGCACGCAGCGATCCCAGCACCCGTGCGCGCTGCTCCGCATCCCGGATCATCCCCGTCCCCACGAGCGCGATCTCGGTCCCGACGCTCATCAGCACGTTCGTGTGGTACACGGGCATGCCGTCGGCGTCGAACGCCTCGAAGAGCACCGGCGCATATCCGAGCTCCGCGCACACCCTCTCGAACAGACCCGGGTCCAGCCGACGGGAGCGGCACGCATAGGCGATCCCCATGACGTGGTCCAGCACCATCGCGCCGGTCCCCTCGAGGAACCGGCCCTCTCGCTCCTCGCCCGAGAAGTCCGCCACCCGGCGCACCACGAAGCGCTCCTGGAGCCGCGCGATCACGTCGTCGCGGCGCTCCGCCCGACGGTTCGGCGCGTACATGGGGTACAGCGCGAGGGTGCCGTCGGCGTGCGTGGACAGCCAGTTGTTGGGGAACACGCTGTCGGGGGTCGCGGTGCCCTCGTCGTCGAAGACGGTGACCCCTACCCCGGCGGCGGTGAGCACCTCGGCCAGGCCGTCCACCTCGGCCGCCGCCCGTCGGGCGGTCTGCTCGGCGGGGGCGTCCAGCAGGTGCTGGAAGGTGTTGTCGGCCGCGGTCTGCGGGTTGGGCCGGAAATGGTGGGGACGGACGAGGACGACGTGGGAGGGCGCCTGTCCACTCATCGTCAGCTCACCGGAGCCAGGACGTCCACCAGGGAGAACAGGTCCTTGGGATCGTCGGGCTGGGCCACCAGGTCCACCTCGTCCTGCAGGGCGCTGCCCGCAGTGGCGTCCCGGGCGCAGCGCAGCGCGGCGAAGTCGGAGATCGCGAAGCCGACGGAGTCGAACAGGGTGA
>CAZHSL010000622.1:0-1776 GCA_964535185.1 uncultured Corynebacterium sp. | reverse complement strand
GCGATGATGATGCAGCTGGGGGCCGACGGGGTGTTCGTCGGCTCCGGGATCTTCACGTCGGGCGATCCCGCCCCGCGCGCCGCCGCGATCGTGCGCGCGACCACCTCCTACGACGACCCCGCCGTGATCGCCGAGGTCTCCCGCGGCCTCGGCGAGGCCATGGTGGGCCTGAACGTCGCCGACCTGCCCGCCCCGCACCGCCTGGCCGAGCGGGGCTGGTGAGCGCGGGCGCGAGCGCGAGTCGTTCCGCAGGGCCTCCGGAGCCGACGAGGGGACCCGGCTGCGGGCCCGCGCCCGGGCCTTCGCCGGTCCGGGCGGGCTGACGCTGCTGGACCATCGGCACTCGCTGCCGGAGCGCACGGCCCGGCTGATGGCGAGGGTCGAGGTCGTCGCCGCCGCGGTCGGCGTCGCTCTGCGCCGAGCTCAGCCGCGCAGGAGCGGGGCGATCTCGTGCCCCCAGGCGGTGACCGCGGGGAGGTCGCGGAAGTCGCCGGTGGGAGTGCGCATCGAGGTGAGCAGCACCCGCTCGTGCACGGGGATCCGGTCCATGAGCACCCAGCCGGGGAAGTTCCGCACCGCGACCGGAGAGAGGGGGAAGCGCTCGAGGTAGGCGTCGGTCGCTTTCTGCTTCCCGCCCCGCGCCGGGTCGGCGGCCGATCCGGAGCAGGAGAAGAACGCGAACGGCCGACGCCGCAGCGTGTCGAGATGGGTCTTGGTCCAGGTCAGCGCCGTCTTCTCGACGGATTCGACGCGCACGCCCGAGCCGAGCACCACGGCGTCTGCACCGCTCGGGTCGGGGTGGTCCTCGATGTCGACCAGGTCCGTGTCGAGCCCGTCGGCGCGCAGGGCGGCGGCGAGCGTCTCGGCGAGGGTGCGGGTGGCTCCGGAGTGGGTCGCGTAGGCGACGAGCACGGTCATAGCGCACATCCTGTCAGGGGCGCGGCCCTCCCGCCGGGGCCGAGGTCCCCCGGGCGCGCCCGGCCTCGCCGCCCACGTTCCGCGCTGCGCCCGCGGCACGCCCGCCCGTTCCCCCGATATGGCACGGTCACGAGCGATATCGGGGGAATGGGCCGGCGTGTTCAGCTCGCGAGGCGCACGCCACCGCCCGACGGTCCGGAGGCGCCACCGCCCGCCGGTCCGGAGGCACCGTCGCCCGAGGTCACGATCCGGTGGTCATGACCCGCCGGTCACTGGATCGCCTCCGGGAGGAGTCGGACAATCCAGGTATACGGCGCCGGCCGCCGTGGCCACCGCCGTCTCCCCTAGGAGGCAGTCGTGAAGAAGCGCATCCTCTCTCTCCTCGCCGCCTGCGCGACGATGCTCGGCCTGGCCATGTTCGCCCCGGCCACGGCAGTCGCCGCTCCTTACTGCGGCATCCACTGGGGCTCGATGCCCGAATCCGCATCGGCGACGTCCTCCGCCCAGGTCGAGGACCTCCGCACCGGTCGGCACGCCTGCTTCGACCGGCTCGTGGTCGACCTCGAGGGCGACGTCTCCGGGTACACGGTGACGTACGTGAACCGGGTCGACGCACTCGGCTCCGGCGCCGCCGTCCCGCTCAGCGGCGGCGCGGATCTCGCGATCCTCGTCGACGCCCCGGCCCACGACGGCAGCGGACGGGCGACCTACGCCCCCCGCGACCGGTCGCACGCGGTCGACGTGACCGGATACCGCACCTTCCGTCAGGTGGCCTTCACCGGCAGCTTCGAGGGGCAGACGCAGATCGGGCTCGGCGTGCGCGCCCGGCTCCCGATGCGGGTGTTCACGCTGGACGGC
>CAZHSL010000621.1:0-1779 GCA_964535185.1 uncultured Corynebacterium sp. | reverse complement strand
GACGGTCAGCCCGGTCTGCGATGATCGGCGGGCACTCGCCCTCCTGGCCGGAAAGGACGTCCGTGGGACTGTTCGATCGCCGCAGACCGGCTGCGGAGCCTTCACCGGGCCCTGCTCCCTCTCCGCTCGCCCCGCGTTTCGCGGTGATCGATGTGGAGACCACGGGCCTGGATCCCGCGCGCGAGCGGATCGTCGAGATCGCGATCGTGCGGGCCGACGAGCACGGCCGGCCGATCGATCACTGGGCCACGCGCCTGAACCCGGGCATCCCGATGCGCGCCACCCACGTGCACGGCATCACCGACGCCGACGTGGCCGGGGCGCCGCGCTTCGCGGATCTCGCGGTCACGATCGGCACGGCGCTGCAGGGCGCGGTGGTGGTGGCGCACAACGCCGAGTTCGACGTCGCGTTCCTGCAGTCCGAGTTCGCGCGCGCCGGGATGCCGATGCCGCGCTTCACGAGCTACTGCACGCTGCAGGGCAGCACGCTGTACCTCCCCCAGCTGCGCCGGCGCTCGCTCGGTGAGTGCTGCGCCGCGCTCGGGGTGCCCCAGCACGGGGCGCACTCGGCGCTCGGGGACGCGTACGCCGCGGTGGGCCTGCTCGGGCAGTACCTGGCGCTGGATGCGCGCACCGGCTACGACGCCCCGCTCACCGCGACGCGGGCGCTGCACGGCGAGGTGCCGGCAGCTCCGGCCGGGCCGGTCGCTCCGGCCCCGCCGGCGGACTCGGTCCCCGCCGCTGCCGTCCCGGCGTCGGCTCCTGATGCCGACGGCCCGGCCCCGTCGGCTGCGGAGACCACGGGGACCGCGGGCGAGCCTCACGCAGTGGACCTCTCCCCCACTGCGATCCGCGCCTGGGCGCGCTCGCAGGGTCTCCCCGTCGGCGACCGCGGACGGCTGAAGGCCGAGCTCGTCGCGCAGTACCGGGAGGCGATGGGGCCGGCGGCGGAGACGTCTCCGCCCCATCGTTCGGCGACAGCCTCCGCACCCGCACCCGCACCCGCACCCGCACCCGCACCCGCACCACGATCTCGTCAGATTCTGAGCCAGGAAACGCCGAATCAGGCTCAGAACCTGACGATCCTCGGCTCCCAGACCGCTGCGGCCACCGCGACGTCATCGGCGCCGCTGACGATCACCGAGGAGTTCCAGGCGGCGCTGGATCACCTGCACGCCGGTCATCACCTGTTCCTCACCGGCAAGGCCGGCACGGGCAAGTCCACGCTGATCCGTCACTACCTCGAATCCACCGAGCGCTCCACGATCACGGTCGCGCCCACGGGGATCGCGGCGCTGAACGTGGACGGGTACACGATCCACCGCCTGTTCTCCTTCCCGCTCGGCGTCACCGAGGAGACGGTGCGCAGCGGCCGCTACTACCCGGGGCGCTTCGCGAAGGCGCTGAAGGAGCTGGACACGCTCATCGTCGACGAGGCGTCGATGGTGCGGGCGGACCTGTTCGATGCGCTCACCGCCGCGCTCGAGCTGTACGGCCCGCGGCCCGGCACGCCCTTCGGCGGGGTGCAGCTGGTGCTGGTGGGCGATCTGTACCAGCTGCCGCCGGTGGTGACCGATCACGAGGCGGGCTGGATCGAGGAGCGCTTCGGCACCCCGTTCTTCTTCTCCGCCCGCTCCTTCGACACCGACACGTTCCCGGTGGTGGAGCTCGGCACGGTGTTCCGCCAGCAGGGCGATGACCAGCTGGTGCACCTGCTGAACGCGGTGCGGGAGGGGACGCTGCTGGAGGATGCGCGGGCCGAGCTGAACCGGCGCACCG
>CAZHSL010000620.1:0-1787 GCA_964535185.1 uncultured Corynebacterium sp. | reverse complement strand
TCCTCGCGCGGCCGCACGCTGGTGACGACGATGTAATAGATCGGCACCATGATCACCAGCAGCCAGGCGAAGCCCAGCAGGCCGCCGACGATGTTGGGGGAGTGGTGGGTTCTCGTGCTCATCTCAGGCGCCCTCCATCTGGCTCTCCATGCGGTCCGCGCCGGAGACGCGGTTCAGCGCGAGCGACAGGGTCAGCCCCACCGCCACCAGGATCACGGCGATCACGCTGGCCGGGCCCATCTGGTAGGAGCGGAATCCGGTCAGGTACATGTCCAGCGGCAGGATCCGCGTGGAGTTCCCGGGCCCGCCCCCGGTGAGGATGAACACCAGGTCGAAGTAGGTCAGCGAGCCCACCAGCATCAGCGTGGAGCTGGTGACGATCGTGTACTTCAGCTGCGGCAGGGTGACGTTGAAGAACTGGCGCACCCGCCCGGCACCGTCGAGGGTCGCCGCCTCGTACATCGAGGTGGGGATCTGCCGCACACCGGCCTGGTAGAGCAGCGAGTGGAAGGGCACGAACGACCACGAGATCACCATGATCACGGTGTAGAATGCGAAGTTGGGCGAGCCCAGCCAGTCTTGGCGCAGCAGGTCCAGGCCGAAGGCGCGCGGGAGGCCGAAGTTCGGGTCCAGCAGCGCCTTGAACGCGATGCCCACGGCGGCTGCGGAGAACAGCAGCGGCAGGAAGTACAGCACCGAGAACACCTCGCGGTAGCGCTGGTGCCCGGCCATGAACGTGCCCAGCAGCAGGCTCAGCGGGAACTGCACCACGAAGCTCAGCAGCGTCATCAGCAGCGTCAGCCACATGGCGTTGAGCGTCACCGGGTCCTGGAACACCTGGAACCAGGCGTCCAGGCCGGCGAACTGCGGGGTGCCCAGTCCGTCCCACGCGAAGAACGACAGCACCACCACGCCCGCCAGCGGCAGCAGGGCGAAGACGCCGAAGAAGCTCAGCGCCGGTGCCAGCAGCCAGTTGCTCGGCCCGGTGCGCAGGCGATGCCGCGAGGCCGCCCGGTCGGCGACGTCCGGGCGCGCTGCCACGAGCGACGGACCAGCGGTCATGCGGACAGCGTCGCGTTCATGTTCGCGACGAACTCGTCGGGCTGGATCTCCCCGAGGAAGATCCTCGAGAGGTTGTTCAGCAGCTCCTGCGCGGGGGCCGGGGCGAGAGCCTGGTCCCAGGACAGCTGGAAGTGCGGGGCGCTGAGCACCATGTCGTACGCGAAGGCGAGGAAGTCCTCGTCGTCCAGGCCGGCGAAGGAGTCCTCGAGCCCGGCGACGGCCGGGATCGCGCCCATGGCGAGGAAGTCGTCGACCATGTCCTGGTTGAGGTTGTACTCGTTGAGGTACTGGATCGCGAGCTCCTGGACCTCCTCGTCGGCGTCGGCCGAGACGGACCAGTAGTTCGCGGGGTTGCCCACCACGTTCGCCGGGTCGCCCTCGCCGCCGTCGATCGCCGGGAAGTTCAGGAAGCCGAGCTTGCCGTCGGCGACGAAGTCCGGGGCGTCCTGCTTGAAGGTGCCGTAGACCCAGCTGCCCTGCAGCAGCATCGCGGCCTGGCCGGTGTGGACCAGAGCGGCGTCGGCTCCGGCGTCGGCGGTGACCGAGCCGAAGGCGTCGCCGAACGCGCCGGCGTCCTTCAGCTCGATGATCGCCTCGAGCGCCTTGGTGATCGCGGGATCGGACCAGGCGTCGGCCTCGCCGTCCATCGCCTTCTGGAACACGCCCTCGCCGCCGATGCGGTCGGTGAGGTACTGGATGTACATCAGCTCGGGCCACACGCTCTG
>CAZHSL010000619.1:0-1799 GCA_964535185.1 uncultured Corynebacterium sp. | reverse complement strand
AGAGCGCGGCCTGGGACTCGTCCACGTCGAAGAGCGGGGGAGCGGATTCCAGCGGTATCGTCATGGGGCGATTATATCGTTGACTGACGATGAATGGGAGACACCCCTGTGTTTTCAAGTCGAGCCGCAAGGGCCTCGACGGCTCGTTGCGAATGTCCAGCGACAGGCGTAGTGGCCTCGTTCGCCTCGTCAACGCTCATGAGCCTGTAAGGGCCTAATACGGTGGCTTGGGTCTAGCCCGCCGAGGATGAGGAGAGTGCCCGCAGCGGCGCTCGTCGGGCGCAATGGCAGTTTCTGTGAACGGAGGATGCGAGAGTGTCGAACATGTTACATTCGTCACAGTCGTGTCCGCCACATCAAAGGAGTCAGGAAATGTATCGCCGATCGCTCTTTAGGGTTGCCCCCGCTCTCCTCGGCGTCGCAACCGTAGGAGGGTTGTCCGCAACAGCCGCAAATGCGGAACCCCGCTCTGAATCCCAGTACATCAATAGCGTCGCGGAGGTCTTAGGAATCTCCTTCGAGGAAGCGGCGGACTTGTGGAGTAATAAAGAATACCGCGAGGTGCTCCCTGTCAGCGAGCGACTGCTTGATAGCACCCCCTCTGATAACTCGTTAACCGCAACATCCGATGCTGTCGCCTTGGCGACAACCAACTACTATAGAGGGTCAAAGACTTTCAATAACCTATTCGGGAATGAGCTTATGCGTGTCACGGTCAGAAAGACCGTGTACACCATGTCGGTTCCGGTGAGGCCGGTTTCGGCGTACGTGGAAACGCATTCCACGACTCTACTGGGAAAGACAGCCTGGGTTGCAGAAGGGCCCACTTCGGCGTATGACGTTGATGAGGCCCGGAGTGGCGGGTCTCACTACTCGCGGAGGGCGGCAAGCTGGACCGCTCGGGGCTCGATCCAGGGGAGAGTCACTCTGGGGGTGGGGATCCTTGCTAAGGTTGGTAATCTTCACAGCATCAGCGGGTACAAGTGGTAACAAAGGGTAGGCGGTGGCCGTATTGGATCAGCAGTTCCGCAAGTCTTTAGGGGGGACTTCCGTTGAACGAGGTGCAGACGCCCTCAACCTTCCGATCCTACTCATGATTCTTTGCGTAGTCCTCGGGGTTGGTGTGCTAGCGCTTCTACCGCCGCTAGGGGCTGCGGGAATTTACCTAAAACATTCTCGGCGCCGTGATGCAATGTATTGTGTCGCTTTATTTGTGTCCGCTGTTGTTGTCTGGGTGCTCTGGTGGTCTGTGTTCAGGGTGTCGATATTCTGAATTTGCGATATTAAGTTTCGCCTGCGATTTCGACCAAGGGGCGCAGTCGGAGGTTTCCCTATGTTTTGAGTCGAGCCGCGAGGGCGGCGGCTCGGGCGGGGGTGGGTGTTGGTGCGCGGCGACAGTGGCCAAGGAGGTCGGGGTCATGCTTGAGGGCTTCCCTCTCGCCGGCTTTGATGAGCACCGGGGGTCGGCATCGAGGCCGCCGGCCAGTTCCTCATGAACATTGATCAGACGAGCTGGGCCGCGCCCCCATCGGTGGTCAACGGGTGTCTCTCGTCCGGGCGGCAACACCCCTGGCCATAGACGGCGGGGCAGCAAAGCCATGCCTGGCCGAGCGGGCAGACGCCCGAGGATCGGGGTGTTCACAAGGTAACGGGTGGCACACCTGGGGGCTCGCTCGCACAAGGGTGTCGTGATCGACTCCGCGCACCTCTTCCCGTATACCCCTAGGGGGTATAGCATCGCGGCATGAGCACGCACCACGAAGGGCACGGATCCCACACCTCCCAGAGGACGCATGCCG
>CAZHSL010000618.1:0-1799 GCA_964535185.1 uncultured Corynebacterium sp. | reverse complement strand
GCGGTGATCGTCGACGACGTCGCCTCGGCGCGGGAGGCGCGGGAGGCCGGGTGAGCGCCAGCGGGGCTGTGAGGAGCGAGTGCGCGTCCTGCCCTCGGGGCACGCGCCGACCCGCGCCGACGCGAGCGCGGTGATCCCTCGACTGTCCGACGGGCCTGCCATGCTTCGACGCACCGGAACGGAACTGCGGGATGAGGGGTGCGGAGATGAACGGACTGGGCAGGATCCTCGCGAGCGAGACGAACGTCAGCGATCTGCTGGCCTACTTCACGGAGGAGGACCCGTCCCCGTGGACGGAGCTACTCGACGTTGCGCCCGCGAGTGTCGTCCGTGAAGGGCGGGCACGGACGATGAAGCGTGCCGATCTCCAGCTCCTGGATGCGGACGGCGAGACGATCGGCGCCGTGGAGGTGAAGCTCGGACACCACCTCGACCAGGAGCAGTCCGACTGGTATCTCGAGACATTCGATTCCGACGTCCCGCTGCTCCTGGCCACCCTGGACCCGGATGATGCGGGGGACGAGAGCCCGGACCCTCGGTGGATCACGACGCCCCTCCCAGGTCTCGTTCGGCGTTGGGCGGCGTCCTCGAATTCCGAGGTGGCGGTGCTCGCAGCCGCGGCAGCAGACGTTCTCGCGTCGTGGGCGGCGCTGATCACCGCCGTGAGCGCCGGAGGAGACGGCCATGAGGCACAGCCGCTCGCGTCGATCTCCGAGCCGTTCCTGGGGCGGGTTCTGACTCGAGCGCTAGTGCCTGCTGTCCGCTCGGCGGGCGCCGAGTGGGTGTACACCGGCGTCACGTCGGGCGGAGGGAATGCCCTGCTGCAGTCGTGGCGCACCTTCCCGAACAGGCCCGCGGAACACTGTGCCATCGCAGAAGTGCGCTGGCAGCCGGCCCGCCAGATCATGGACCTCCGGTTCGGCGTCGATGTCGACGATGAGGGGAATGAGGCGCGGGACGCGGCCTGGCAGCTCGCGACCGCCCTCGACTCGGTGATCCGGGCCAACAAGTTCGCCGCCCACCTCCGCACGATCGATCCGGAGCGTGCGGACCTGCTCATCCGCGCTCGAGGGGCGGGCCGTCCGGCGGCGAAGGGGGACTGGGGCGAGATCGTCCACAAGGGATTTGAGCGCGGTGACGGGTCGCGCTACAACCCCGGCTTCTACCGCGACGGCGACACGCGCTTCGAAGCATCGCTGCGGATCGACACCGCACTGGCCACCGGACCGGACGTGGTGGCGCTGCTCGGCCATGCGCTGGACTACCTCGCGGAGGCGTGGAAGACCGCGTAGTGCAGGGAGGACGTGACGATCCTGGTGGAGTCTCCTGCAGTCACATGCAAGCGGGGGCTACGCCGTGGGCCCTTCGTCCCGGTGCAGCAGCACATCGTCCAGCAACGCATCCGAATGGAACTTCGCGAAGTTCGAGGGGCCGCGGCGCATGAGCCCGAGCGCCATGCTGCGCGCAGCGGTGAGGACACTCGGCCGCTCGAGCACCTCGCTCATCACCCCGGCGGGAAGGGCGATGCCTTCGCAGTTGCGGTAGCTGCGGTAGCGGGGACGGCGGTCGATGGTCAGGCCGCTCCGATCGCGTGCGGTCATGATCCCTGAGCCGACGTTGAGGAATGCGTCGGTCTCTCCGTCGCCTGGGTAGTGCATCAGGTAGAGCAGTTCCACGTTGTGTGCGCTGACCGTGAAGAGTCGATGCCGCTCACGGGTGCGGGAGGTCGACGGCATCGGCGATACACCCCAGTACAGGCCCCCGGTCACGGAGGGCCATGGGATCACCTGATGGACGAA
>CAZHSL010000617.1:0-1808 GCA_964535185.1 uncultured Corynebacterium sp. | reverse complement strand
GGATCGAGCACGTCACCCAGGACCACACGCTGCTGCGCTCCCTGGTCGAGGCGGGGCGCCTGTCCCCCGAGGAGGTCGCCGCGCATCCGGATCGTGCGGTGCTGAACCGCGCTCTCGCCGCGGGCGTGCCGACGGCCCCGGACCTGCTGGTGCGTCGGCTCGAGCCCGGTGACCTGGTGCTGCTGTCCACTGATGGGCTGCATGCCGCGGTCGATCCGGCGGAGCTCGCGGGGGTGCTGACCTCCGGCGGGGAGCCCGAGACGCTCGCGCAGCACCTGGTCGACCTGGCCCTCGCCGCCGGCGCGCCGGACAACGTGGGCCTCACCCTCGCTCAGCTCTGAGCGCGGGCGGCGCGGACCATGCGGACGATCCCGACGATCGACGCGCCGATCAGGCCCACCAGGCCGACCGCCAGCAGCGGGCCGCCGCCGCTCGCGAGCACCGCCCAGACGATGCCGAAGTAGAGCACCTGCATCCACAGCGCCGTCCAGACCAGCAGCCTCTCCCCTTCGCGGTACATGGCCTGGGCGTTGCCGTCGGTGATCTCGGCGGGATAGTTGAAGCCGCGCGGCCGGGTGGACATCGCCGCGAGCGCCAGCGAGAGCACCACCATGATCCCGGCGACGACGAGGAGCGACCATCGCGGCCCCCAGTCGTCGGCCTCCCCGCTGGGACCGAAGTGGGTCGCGACCGTGTCCGGGAGGGAGGGGTAGCGCACGAGCAGCCAGGCCGTGATGCCGAGCGTCGAGAGCACCGTGAACCATCGCAGCGCCCGGGTGACCGGGCCGGTGGTGTAGGTGCGGGCGGGGCGCTGGGACTTGCTGCGGATCGTGCTCATCGTGCTCTCCACGCTACCGATGCCGACGGTGCGATCGCCTCCGCCTAAGGTCGAGGGCCGCGTCGCCCGCGGTGGGAGCGGCGCACCCCGCGATCGGGCTCGACATCCGCCCCCACCCCGGTGCGGGCCTCGTGGTGCAGAGCGTCGGCGAGGTACGGCAGGGAGAACTCGACGAAGCCGCGCCCGGCGGGGCGGATCAGCTCCTCCTCGATGAGCCGCTCGCGGTAGGTCGACTGGTTGCGCGGGTCGATGCCCATGCGCCGGGCGATGTCGCCGACGGCCGACGGCCCCTCGTCCTCGAGCATCGCGTGGAGGTACTCGCGCTTGCGGGGGCTCAGGCCGCGCAGCGCCGGGCCGTGGACGTTCTTGATCATCGCCGCGACCACCGCCTCGCGGGCGCCGCGCACGTCCTCGATCTCGATGCTCTCGGCGTCCCCGCTGTTCTGCCAGGCCTTCGAGCCGATGAGCTGGATCAGGTACGGGTAGCCGCACGAGATCTCGCCGGCCAGCACCGCCGCCTCCGGGGTGATCGACCGGGCGGTGTCGGCGACGGTCATGCGGATCGCCTCCGCCGCGGTGCCCACGTCGACGCTGCCCACCTCGATCCGGTGCGCCCGACGCAGGAAGGTGGTGCGCTCGTGGTCCAGCAGCGCGTCGACCCCGGGGCGCACCCCGGCGGCGATGAACGCGACCGCGTGCCCGGAGCCGATGAGGTCCTGCACGTGCTGGGTGAGGGCGTGCAGCTGGTCGCGGTCCACGGACTGCAGCTCGTCGAGGGTGATCAGCAGGCCGCCGCCGTCCTCGTCCGCGAGCTGGGCGAGCCGGTCCAGCACCGTGGTGAGCACCTCCCCCTCGCCCTGGTAGCGCTGGAGGACGTCGCGGGAGGCGCCGACGTTGAAGGCGCGCGCGGAGGTCAGGCGCGAGGTCTCCGCCTCGGGGTCGAGCTCGCGCAGGTGGGCGATGGCCTGGC
>CAZHSL010000616.1:0-1809 GCA_964535185.1 uncultured Corynebacterium sp. | reverse complement strand
GCGTCGGACTTCGGGCGGCCCGAGGAGGTGCCGCCGGTGTCCTCGTGGAAGTGGCGGGTCTCCTGGACCACCTGCTCCCCCGCGTCGAGCACGCCCGCCTGGCGGGAGATCTCGTACCGCACCGTCCGCTCGATCGAGCGGAAGGAGTTGACGTTCTTGGTCTCGGTGCGGGTGCCGAGCGGGGCCTGGGCGTCCTCCCGCAGGGAGACGTTGACGTCGGCGCGGACGTTGCCGCGCTCCATCCGCGCCTCGGAGACGTCCAGCGCGCGGAAGATGTCGCGCAGGGTGCGCACGTACGCGGCGGCGACCTCGGGGGCGCGCCCCTTCGTGTCCGGGATCGGCTTGGTGACGATCTCGACCAGCGGCACGCCGGCGCGGTTGTAGTCGACCTGGGAGTGGGTCGCGCCGTGGATGCGCCCGGTGGCGCCGCCGACGTGGGTGTTCTTGCCCGCGTCCTCCTCCATGTGGGCGCGCTCGATCTCCACCCGGACGATCTCGCCGTCGTCCAGCTCGACGTCGACCCAGCCGTCGAAGGCGATGGGCTCGTCGTACTGCGAGGTCTGGAAGTTCTTCGTAAGGTCCGGGTAGAAGTACTGCTTGCGCGCGAAGCGGCAGGTCTCGGCGATCGAGCAGTTCAGCGCGAGACCGATCCGGATCGCGTACTCCACCGCCCGGCCGTTGACCACCGGCAGGGAGCCGGGCAGCCCCAGGGAGGTGGGCGTGATCGCGGTGTTCGGCTCGGCGGCGAAGATGTTCGGCGCGCCGTCGAACATCTTGGTGACGGTGCCGAGCTCGACGTGCACCTCGATGCCGAGCACCGGGTCGAACCGGGCGATGGCGTCGTCGTAGTCGACGAGGTCGATGTCCGTGGCAGTCATCAGTGCGCTCCTCCGGTGAGCTCGGGGGCCTTCGCCAGCAGCGGTCCGCCCCAGGACTCCTCGAGCAGCGCCTCGAGGGCGCCGCCGACGCGGTACAGGCGCTCGTCGGCGCGGGCGGGGGCGAGGAACTGGATGCCGGCGGGCAGGCCGTCCTCGGCGAGGCCGCTGGGCAGGGAGATGCCCGGCACGCCGGCGAGGTTGGCGGGGATGGTGGCGATGTCGTTCATGTACATCGCGGTGGGGTCGTCGATCTTCTCGCCGAGGCGGAAGGCGACGGTGGGCGCGGTGGGCGAGGCGAGCACGTCGACCTGCTCGAAGGCGGCGGCGAAGTCGCGCTGCACCAGGGTGCGGACCTTCTGGGCGCTTCCGTAGTAGGCGTCGTAGTAGCCGGCCGAGAGGGCGTAGGTGCCCAGCAGGATGCGGCGCTTGACCTCGTCGCCGAAGCCGGTGCCGCGGGTGGCCTTCATGACATTCTCTGCAGTGGGGCTCTCCTCGGGGATCACCCGCAGGCCGAAGCGCATGCCGTCGAACTTGGCGAGGTTGCTCGAGGCCTCCGAGGGCATGATCAGGTAGTAGGCGCCCAGGGCGTAGCGGAAGTTCGGGCAGGAGACCCGCACGATCTCCGCACCGGCGCGCTCGAGCTGCTCGAGAGACTCGGTGAAGCGGGCGCTGACCTCGGGGGCGAAGCCCTCGCCCTCGAGCTCCTCGATGACGCCCACGCGCAGCCCCTTGACGTCCTTGCTGCGGGCGGCCTGGGTGAAGGCGCCCACCGGATCGGTCAGGGAAGTGGAGTCCAGCGGGTCGTGGCCGGCGATCAGCTCGTGCAGCAGCGCCGAGTCCTCGACGGTGCGGGAGACGGGGCCGGCCTGGTCCAGCGAGCTGGCCATGGCGATCAGGCCGTAGCGGGAGACGGAGCCGTAGGTGGGCTTGA
>CAZHSL010000615.1:0-1819 GCA_964535185.1 uncultured Corynebacterium sp. | reverse complement strand
AGATGTTCGGCCGCGACGACTTCTGGTCCTCGCTGTGGCACACGCTCCAGTTCACGCTCTACACGGTGCCACCGCTGGTGGTGCTGTCCTTCGTGCTGGCCGTGCTCACCAACCGCATGTCCCGCGGCCAGTGGTTCTTCCGCCTGGCGTTCTTCCTGCCGTTCATCCTGCCCTCGGCGACGATCTCCCTGATCTGGGTCTTCATCTTCACGCCGACCTCCGGGCTGTGGTCCCTGCCGGCGACGCTGGTGGGCATGGACCCGGGCGCCGGGATCCTCTCCAGCCCGAACACCGCGATGATCGGGATCGCCATCGCGACCGTCTGGTGGACCATCGGGTTCAACTTCGTGCTGTACCTCGCCGGACTGCAGGAGATCCCCCGGGAGCTGTACGAGGCGGCCGCGGTCGACGGCGCCTCGCCCTGGCAGCAGATCCGTCGCGTCACCATCCCCCTGCTGAATCGGACCACCGGCCTGGTGATCCTGCTGCAGATCATCGCCAGCCTGAAGATCTTCGACCAGGTGTACCTGATGACCAGCGGCGGTCCGGGCATCTCGACGCAGGTTTCCCTCGGCCTGATCACGAACACGGCGTTCACGGACAACCGGGTCGGGGCGGCGTCGGCCGCGTCGGTGCTGCTGTTCCTCATCATCGTGGTGATCGCCATCCTCCAGCAGATCGTCAGCCGCATCGGCTCCGCCCGTGAGGAGGCCTCCTGACATGGCCACGACCCAGACCCGACACACCGCCGGCGTCTCCGGCGCCGCCCCGGCCCCGCGCATGCAGGCCAGCGGCAAGACCTTCACCAGGGTCACCGGCATCTTCCTGATCGTCGCAGCGATCCTCTGGCTGATCCCGAGCCTGTTCGCGATCAAGACCTCGCTGACCGACAACGGCGTGGCCGCCCTCGGCGCCCAGGAGATCCTCACCGACGTCAGCCCCACGCTCGAGTCCTACCTCGGACTGCTGCGGCAGGGCGATATCTGGAATTGGTACCTCTCCAGCTTCCTCACCTCGATCGTCACCGCGGCGCTGACCCTGCTGTTCGCGTCGATGGCGGCCTTCGCGCTCTCGCGCCTGGAGTTCCGGGGGAGGGCTGCGATCTACCTGATGATCATCATCGGCCTGATGATCCCCACCCAGGTGCTCATCGTGCCGCTGTTCCAGGAGCTGCGCGTGCTGCAGCTGCTGAACACCTACTGGGCCGTGATCCTCCCGCAGATCCCCTCGGTCATCGCGGTGTTCATCTTCAAGCAGTTCTTCGACGGGATCCCCAAGGAGCTCGAGGAGGCCGCACGCGTCGACGGCGCGGGGCTGTGGCGGATCTACTGGGGCGTGATCATGCCGCTGTCGCGCCCGGTGACCGCGGCGGTCGCGATCCTGACCTTCGTCTGGACCTGGAACAACCTGCTGCTGCCGCTGTTCGTGCTGTCGAACCCGGATCTGATGACCATCCCGGTGGGCCTGGCCACGGTGCAGGGCAGCTTCGGCCTGCGCTACGCGGACATCCAGGCCGGCGCCCTCCTCGCCGCCCTCCCGCTGGTCGTGCTGTACATGTTCTTCCAGCGCCAGATCGTCGAGGGCGTGACCGGCTCGGGGCTGAAGGGCTGATCCTCCGCACCGCTCCTGGCATGCACGACGGCGCGATCCTCCTCCCGGCGGGGAGCGGGGACCGCGCCGTCGGCGTCAGCGGGTGAAGGTGAGGATCCGGTAGCGGGTCCCGGTGCGCGAGATGAGCCAGGCGGGATCCATCTCCTGCGCCGAGAACCCCGCCGGGATCGCAGGGGCGTGGGTGTCCCCGTCGATCTCGAGGTCGATC
>CAZHSL010000614.1:0-1820 GCA_964535185.1 uncultured Corynebacterium sp. | reverse complement strand
CCGGCATGCTCGGGGAGAACCCGCGAGCGGAGTGCTCGCGCCAGAACCGTTCATGGATGCGCCGCCAGGTCCCGAGCGTCCTGTCGCCCTCGCCCTCGGCCCGTGCATGCTCCTCGGTGACCTGGTCGAAGGGCACGATCCGGATCGAGGTCACCTCGAGCACGGCACGCGGTCGGCCCGCGCCGTCGAGGATGATCGACAGATCGCCGACGGCGGGCAGCGGCTCGTCCTCCGCCTCGTAGTCGCCGAGGGACGAGGCGGTCGCGGACTTGATGTCTGCGAGCACCAGACGGAGGAGCTCGTCGGCATGCTCGGGCGTCGCCCCGAAGGCCCAGGCCTCGGGCACCTCGATGGGCAATCGGGGGTGGTGGGTGCGGGCGTCCGACCAGTACGCGGCGATCTCTGCAGTGCTCACCGCGCGAGAGTACTCGCTCGAGATACGCGCCGTCGCCGCGACCTCGCGGGACCGGCTCGCGTCGGCTCCCCGTGCCGGCGGATCTCTCCCGCAGCTCCGCTCAGCTCTTCCCGTCCAGGCGCAGCGACGGCTGCTCGACGGAGAGCCGCTGTGCGGTGCGGCGCAAGTGCTGCTCCCCGGGCACGTCGAGGCCCCGCTCCCCGAGCGACCGGCGCAGTCGCAGGAGCACCCGCAGGGGCCGGCGCAGATCGCTTCCGTTCGACCGGGCGAGGGTCCAGCCCTGGGAGGAGAGCTCGTCGCGGCGGTTCTCGTCGTCCTGCCACTGTCCCTTCGACGTGCGATGCCCGTCGCCGTCGTACTCCAGCCCGAAGCCGACGGACGGCCACGCCAGATCGATGTACCGCACCTTTGCGGTCTCCTCGTCGCGCACCGGGAGGTTCGGCATGGGCTCCGGGAACCCCGCGGCCACAAGGACCAGGCGCATCACGGACTCCCCCGGCGAGCGCACGCTCTCCCGCGCCAGCGCCAGCGCGTTCCGCAGGCGCGGCGTCCCCGGGGTGCCGCGACCGTCTTCCGTCGCCCGCCGCAGGGAGGCGAGGGTTTCCCCCGGGTGCATGGCGTCGGGCCCGATCACGCCCTCGACGGCCGCGACCACATCCCACAGCGGCAGCAGGGTCGCGAGCTCGCGCAGCGTCTCGGCCTGCGAGGAGACGAGGAGCGACCCGAGCCGTGCGGTGGCTGCAGGTCCTTGCCTGTGCACGACGACGCCTCGCCCGACGCGGGAGCTCGATCCCGGGGCGACCCTGCAGTGCAGCAGCGGCAGCGACGCATCGACACCCAGCGTGCGGCCTGGGAGCACCGCCGGGAGAACGGGGTCCTCGACGTCGGGCGCGAGCTCCTGAGGTCGGAGCATGCCCACTCCGTCCTCGAGCCGCCACGGCAGGGGGATGCCCCAGAGCAGGGCGGCGGTCGTGTGGCTGAGGACGCTGCCCGGGCGTACCCGGTTCTGGAGGACCCACGCCAGCGCGTTGAACGGGGCCGGATGCTCGGTGGGGGTCAGGTAGCCCGGGAAGACGGTGGTGAAACGGGCCGAGGCGAGGTACCGCGCATGCACACCGAGGTGAAGCCACCTCGAGCGGTGCAGCAGTGCACCGCGGTAGCGCGTGAGATCTCGGGGCATGGGCCGACGGTACGCAGTGACCGTGCGGCCCCTCCCCGCAGTGCCGGGCCCGGTGGATGAACGCCCTCTGGGGAGGAACGGTCACCCACGGCCGGCCACCAGTCGCCGGGCGGCGGCCACTCGCGCCCGCTGGCCGCTGCCCGCCGCCGGCTGCCCACCGCCGGCTGCCCGCTGCCCGCTGCCCGCTGCCCGCTGCCCGCTGCCCGCTGCCCGCTGCCCGCTGCC
>CAZHSL010000613.1:0-1842 GCA_964535185.1 uncultured Corynebacterium sp. | reverse complement strand
ACCATCTCCTCGCGCTCGACCACCTTGATGCGGGCGCGGGGCTCGCCGTCGGCGTCGACCGCGGCGGCGCCGAGGGCCTTCTCGTGCTCGTCCAGCGCCGTCCACCCGTCCCAGGTCGTGTACTGGACGCCGCGGTCGTCGAGCAGGTCGAGGATCGCGTCGTCCTCGCGCACGGGGGCCGAGGCGAGGGCGCCGGACTCGAGGTCCTCGAGCAGGCTGCCGATGGTCTCGAGGGCATCGGACTTGGTCGCGCCGATCAGGCCCACGGGACCGCGCTTGATCCAGCCGTTGGCGTACAGGCCGGGGAGCACGGAGCCGTCGGCCGCGGTGACACGGCCGGCCGCGTTCGGGATCACGCCGCGACGTGCGTCGTAGGGGATGCCCGGCAGCTCCGAGCCGTGGTAGCCGACGGCGCGGTAGACGGCGCCGAGCTCGTAGTCGACCATCTCTCCGGTGCCCTCGAGGTTGCCCTCGGCGTCCAGGCGGGTGCGCTCGAAGCGCATCCCGGTGACGCGGCCGTCCTCGCCGAGCACCTCGACCGGGCGGTGCCAGAAGTGCATGTGCAGGCGCCGGCGCACGGGGCCGCCCTCGCGGTCGGTCGGCTCCTCGCCGGCGGCCTCGCGGCGCTGCTGCTCCTCGAGCCAGCCCACGAAGGTCTGCACCACCTGGGAGGTGCGCTTGTCGGCGTTGATGGCCTCCCACTGGGCCTCGGTGATCTGCTCCAGATCACGGGGGTCCATCACGACCTGCAGCCCCTTGGGGTGGGCGAGCTCGCGGGCCTCGAGCGGGGAGAACTTGGTCTGGGCGGGGCCGCGGCGGCCGAAGACGTGCACGTCCGTGGTCGCGGCGGCCTGCAGGCCCTCGTGGACGTTGCCGGGGATCTCGGTGCGCAGCAGCTCGTCGGCGCTCTTGGACAGCACGCGGGCCACGTCGAGGGCGACGTTGCCGTTGCCGATCACGGCCACCGCCTCGGCGTCGAGCTCCCAGGTGCGGGGGTAGTCGGGGTTGCCGTCGTACCAGGCGACGAAGTCGGCGGCGCCGTGGGAGCCGTCCAGCTCGATGCCGGGGATCGCGAGGTCGGCGTCCTTGAGGGCGCCGGTGGCGAAGATGACGGCGTCGTAGTGGCGGCGCAGGTCCTCGAGGGTGAGGTCGGTGCCGAACTCGACGTCGCCGAGGAAGCGGATGTCCCCGCGGCCCAGGATCCGGTGCAGCGCGGTGATGATCCCCTTGATCCGCGGGTGGTCGGGGGCGACGCCGTATCGGATCAGGCCGAAGGGTGCCGGGAAGCGGTCGAACAGATCGATGGAGACCTCGAGCTCCCCGTTCTTGACCTGCTTGGCCTTCAGCAGGGTCTCGGCGGCGTACACGCCGGCGGGGCCGGAGCCGATCACGGCCAGACGGAAGGGCTGCTGGGAGGAGGACATCTCACCTCGGTCTCGTGGCGCGGGGCGCCGGGTCGGATGCGTGCGGGGCGGCTGCGGGCGGCGCGCCGCACCTCGCTCTGCAGTGATTTCCGCACCACTCTATACGCGAAATTCGGCTTCGCCCCGGCCACTGTGAGCTGGCCGACGTGCCTCGTCGCCGTGCTCACTCCGGGCCGGTCCCGGCGGGCGGCTCGGGCACCACCCCGACCGAGACGTCCAGAGTGCTGGTCGCCCCCGGCGGGCCGACGACGATCCCCTTCAGCGGGGGCACGTCCGCGTAGTCCCGTCCCCAGGCGGTGGTCACGAAGCGCTGATCCACGAAGGTGCGGTTGGTGGGATCGATGTCCACCCAGCCGGTGCCGGGCACCAGCACGCTCAGCCAGGCGTGGGAGGCGGCCGAGCCGATCATCTCCCCGAC
>CAZHSL010000612.1:0-1844 GCA_964535185.1 uncultured Corynebacterium sp. | reverse complement strand
CGTTCATGGAGTTCTTCACCTTCTCGAAGATGACCAGCTACGGCACCATCGTCGCCGTGGTGAACGTCGTGATCATCACCGCGCTCGGCACCCTGGGAGCCTTCCTCTACAACCTGGTGGCGGCCCTGCTGGGCGGCCTGAAGATGACCTTCACCGACGAGTGACCGGACCCCGCCCGGGCGGTGCCCGCCGCGCGGGCCGGTGCCTGGGCGTCAGGCGCTCGGGTATTCGGTGACGTCCGCGACCTGGGCGCCGAGGTGGGTGAGCGCCGCCTCGGCCGGCACGGTCGCGGCGACGCCGTGGGCGCCGGCGCCGAGGGAGATCCGGCGCTGCGGATCGCCGGTGAGGTCGGCGTCGGCGATCACCGGCCAGGCGGTGCTCGCGCCGAAGGGCGTGATCGTGCCGCGCTCGTAGCCGGTGACCTCCTTCGCGACGTGCTGGTCCGGCATCGACAGCCGGTTCACCCCCAGCAGCGCCCGCAGCTTCGGCCAGGAGATCGCCCGATCGCCGGGCACCAGCACGAACAGGAAGTCGCCCTCCCCGCGTCGCACCACCAGGGTCTTGACGATGTCCCGGGGCTGCACACCGCGTGCGGCCGCGGCCTCCGCGAGGGAGCCCGCCCGGCCGTGCCGGGTGATCTCGAAGTCCAGGCCGGAGGCCTCGAGGGCGTCGATGGCGCGCTGTTCGCTCATGCGCCCAGAGTAGGCCCGCGGTCCACGGCCGCGTCACCGGCCACCTCCGTCATCTCCACGCCGGCCACACCGGCCGCCCCTCGACGCGCGCGGCGGATCTCGTGAGGGCCGTCGCGGAACCCTGGGGTCGCCACGGCCGTCTCGCTATGGTCGAAGGATGTCCACGTCGCTCGACGCCCCTGCCCCGCCCGTTCCCGCGCCCGAGGACTATCCGTGGGTGGGCCCGGCGGTGCGCTCCGCCCTGCTGCTGGACGAGGGGATCGTGGACCTCGACCCGTACGGCGGGGTCGAGGAGCCCTCGGAGCAGGCCGACGAGCCGCTGGTCGACGTCGCCGCCATCGAGCAGGCCCTCGCGAAGGAGGGTGCGGCACCGCTCGCCGAGCGCACCCTCGTGCTCGCCGTCGGCTCCAACCAGACCCCGGAGACGATCGCCCGCAAGTACCGCCGCTCCGGCCGCGACATCTCGGTGACCACGCCGTTCGTGCGCTGCACCGTGCACCACCTGGCCGTCGGGCACGTCGCGCACATCGCCGTCCCCGGCTACCTGCCGGCCGCCCCGTACCGGGCCGAGGGGGAGCGGATGGAGCTGATCGCCACCTGGTTCGACGAGGAGCAGCTGGCCGTGGTCGACGAGACCGAGCCGAACTACGACCGCCTGCGGCTGTCCACGGAGGACTTCCCCCTCACGCTCGCCACCGGTCAGGAGCCGGCGCACTTCGACGTGTACGCCTCGGTCTGGGGCGTGCTCGCCCGCGAGCGCCGGCCGATCCCGCTGCGCCTGAGCCAACAGGAGATGTTCGACGAACTGGTGGGCCTGACCGATTCCCCCTTGACGCACGGCGACGCCGCAGACGTCTGCGCCGCCCTCGCCGCCGCGCCCGAGGCGCTGCACCAGCTGGTCACCGCGCACGACCTCGTGGCGCCCGACGGACTGCCGCACTGAACGCAGGGGAGCGGAACCGAGTGCGATCCCCGCGGCCCGGTCAGCGCTGTGACCTCCGGAACACCCGCCCGTTCGAGTTGGACGCCGCGCCATGCGCACCGTACAGTGGTGCGTCGGTGGTCGACATCCGGAGCTGCTCCGATGCGGACCCCCACGGGCCTATAGCTCAGTCGGTTAGAGCGCTGTCCTGATAAGACAGAGGTCGCTGG
>CAZHSL010000611.1:0-1852 GCA_964535185.1 uncultured Corynebacterium sp. | reverse complement strand
TCAACGTCTCGCACATCGAGTACGAGACCGACAAGCGCCACTACGCGCACGTCGACGCCCCCGGCCACGCCGACTACGTGAAGAACATGATCACCGGCGCCGCTCAGATGGACGGTGCGATCCTCGTGGTCGCCGCCACCGACGGACCGATGGCGCAGACCCGCGAGCACGTGCTGCTGGCCAAGCAGGTCGGCGTGCCGTACCTGCTCGCCGCGCTGAACAAGTCCGACATGGTCGACGACGAGGAGATCCTCGAGCTCGTCGAGATGGAGGTCCGCGAGATGCTCAGCGAGCAGGGCTTCGACGAGGAGGCGCCGATCATCAAGGTCTCGGCGCTCAAGGCTCTCGAGGGCGATCCCAAGTGGGTCAAGTCCGTCGAGGACCTCATGGACGCCGTGGACGAGTCCATCCCGGACCCGGTCCGCGATCTCGACCAGCCCTTCCTCATGCCGATCGAGGACGTCTTCACGATCCAGGGTCGTGGCACCGTCGTCACCGGCAAGGTCGACCGCGGCAAGCTCGCGATCAACTCGGAGGTCGAGATCCTCGGCATCCGCGAGGCCCAGAAGACGATCGTCACCGGCATCGAGATGTTCCACAAGCAGATGGACGAGGCGTGGGCCGGCGAGAACTGCGGTCTGCTCCTGCGTGGCACCAAGCGTGAGGACGTCGAGCGCGGCCAGGTCGTGGCCAAGCCCGGCTCGATCACCCCGCACACCAACTTCGAGGCTCAGGTCTACATCCTGTCCAAGGACGAGGGCGGCCGCCACAACCCGTTCTACTCGAACTACCGTCCGCAGTTCTACTTCCGGACCACCGACGTCACCGGCGTCATCACGCTGCCCGAGGGCACCGAGATGGTCATGCCCGGCGACAACACCGAGATGACGGTCGAGCTGATCCAGCCGATCGCCATGGAGGAGGGCCTCGGCTTCGCCATCCGTGAGGGTGGCCGCACCGTGGGCTCCGGCCGCGTCACCAAGATCACCAAGTGATCACCGCGGGGGTGACCCCGCAGCCGTGAGGCGCTCGCTCCGCGAGAGCCGCACACAGGAAGGCCCCGCACCGGAATCCGGTGCGGGGCCTTCTCGCATGCCGGGCAGCGCGGGGAGTGCCGGGCGCGTCGGCGGCGCGGCACAGGAGGTGGCGCGGCGCGGTACGGGAGGTGGCGATATGGACCACGGTCTTCCCAAATGCGAAGAGCGTGCTCCCCAGCGCCACCTCCCGCGCGGCGCCGGCAGCCGTGGTCTCGTGCCTGCGGTGGTGGGCCGGCGTGGTGGTGCCGCACTGGAGGGGCGCGCCGGCGTGGTGGTGCCGCGTCCGCGGCGGGGCCCCGGGCGCGGCGGAGCGCCGGCGGTTCAGCGCTCCGGACGATCTCCCGGGCGGCGGTCCTGCGGCGGGTCCTGCTCCGCGCCCGCACGCTGCTCGGAGCCCCCATGCTGCTCGGCTCCCGGGTGCCGTCCGCCGTCCGTGCCCTCGTCCGCGGGGGCGCCGGCGGAGGGCGAGCCGTGCCTCGTCGGCCCCGAGGTGGCGTCCTCACGCATCGGGGCCCCCGCGGGCATGCCGAAGCTCGGTCGGCCGCTGCGGTCCGGGCCCTGATCCTGCGTGGGGCCGCTCGGGGCCGGCTGACCATAGCTCGGGCGGGAGGCGGCCGACGGCGACGGAGCGCCCGGCTGCGGCGCCGGTGCACCGAACTGCTGCCCTCCGCCGTGCGGTGCATCGCGGTACGGGGCGCGATGCTGTGCCGGCATCGGAGCGGGGGCGGCACCGGACTCGGCGAGGATCCGCTGTGCCTGCGCGGCGTGCTTGTGCTCGACGAGCAGCTCGTACTGCATCGGGATGGTGGCGGTCA
>CAZHSL010000610.1:0-1861 GCA_964535185.1 uncultured Corynebacterium sp. | reverse complement strand
GTCGGCGGCGGGGATCGACGCGCCGTCCCCGTCGGGGGCGGGGATCGACGCGCCACCCCCGTCGCGGACGGACTTCGCCACGTCAGCCGTGCCATCCGTGCCAGCCGTACCTGCGGAAGCGTCCGCGTCGGCCGCCTCGACGCCGAACAGGAGCCGGGCGGGGCCGCTCGTGTACTCCTCGAGCCGCTCCGCGTGGGTGCGGCGGTTGTCGTCGAAGGTGCTCATGCGGCGCCGCTCGCCGACGATGCGGTCCAGGTCGATGTCCGCGATCGTCGCGCGGGGGCCCTGCGGGAAGCGCTCGGTCTCCCCCAGCAGGTCGCCGCACTCGTAGATGAAGGTCTGCCCGTCCCAGGCGAGGTCCGTGGTGGACTCCCCCTCGCCCGCGGCCGCGTAGACGTAGGCGACCTGGGAGCGGGCGGAGGCGGAGCGGGCCATGAGCTTGCGATCGTCGGCCCGGCCGATGGTGATCGGGGAGCCGGAGAGGTTCGCGACCACGGTGGCACCGGCGAGCGCGGCCTCGGCCGACGGGGGGACCGGGACCCACATGTCCTCGCAGACCTCGACGAACAGGCTGAGCCCCGGCAGGTCCGGCACGGTGATCAGCTGGTGCGGGGTCAGAGGGTGGTCGGTCCCGCCGATCCGTACCGGGGCCCAGCAGACGTCGTCGCCCGGCGCGTACCAGCGCCGCTCGTAGAACTCGCGGTAGGTGGGCAGGTACTGCTTGGCGTGGATGCCGACGATCTCTCCGCGGTGGATGGTGAGGGCGCAGTTCACCACCCGGTTGCGGGAGGGGACGCGCAGCGGTGCGCCCAGCACGATCAGCGGCAGCAGCTCCCGGCTCGCCTCGAGCACGGTGAGCACGGCCTGCTCGGCGGCGTCCAGCAGCGGCTCCTGCAGCACGAGGTCCTCGAGCGAGTACCCGGTCAGCGACAGCTCGGGGAACACCGCGAGCCCCACCTGCTGCGCGTGCAGGTCGTGCAGCACCTCGATGTGCCGCTGGGCGTTGGTGGCCGGGTCGGCGAGCGCGACCGGGAGTGTCACGGCGGCGGCGCGCAGGAATCCGTGGTCGTAGACCGAGGCGTGGGGGTCCGACGCGTCCTCGTGCGTCACCGTGGGCAGCGCCCGATCGAGGTGGTGGTCGCGGTCCGGGCCGGCGGGGACGTGGCCGCCGGGCACCGGGGCGGTGGCGGCGGGGTCGTGGGGATGGGCCGGGGCGGAGCTCGGCGGCTCGTTCTGCCCGGGCGGCTGGGACCGGTCCGGGCCGGAGGGCTGGGACCGGTCCGTGCCGGAGGGCTGCGTCCCGTCCGAGCCGGCCGGGTGCGAGTCGTCTCGGCCGGAGGGCTGCGGGTCTGCGGGCGGCGTCGCGGAGCTCATGGGGCCGAGCGTAATCGAGCCCTGCCGCACGGGGCGGCGGCGCTGCCGTTCGGTCGGCGGTCCCGCCCAGCATCGGGCGCCCGGGCGGTCATCGCCGGTCACGTCGCGCCGCGACCGGGGCCTCCTGCTATACGTTGAACCGGTGGAGACGCGCACGCAACAGCACACGACGGGGGCGGCATGAACTCTCGCAGGCCCCTGCTGGGCTGGCTGCTGGTCGGCCCCAGCCTGATCGGCGTGAGCGCCTTCCTGATCCTGCCCGTGGTGCTCGCGTTCGTGGTCTCCCTGTTCCGCTGGGACCTGCTGGGCACCCGCAGCTTCCTGGGCCTGGAGAACTACCGCTCCCTGCTCGCCGACGGTGCGCTCGCGAACTCGCTGCTGGTCACCGGGATCTTCACCCTGATCTCGGTGCCGGTCTCGCTCGCACTGGGCCTGATCCTGGCCACGCAGCTGGTGCGGGCCCTGCCGGGCTCGGCGATCGTGCGGG
>CAZHSL010000609.1:0-1867 GCA_964535185.1 uncultured Corynebacterium sp. | reverse complement strand
ACGCGCTGCCCGGCGGCGAGGGCCTCGAGCAGCGTCCCGGTCCGCTCGACCTCGTTGTGCTCGTGGTACGACAGGATCGTGCCTGCGGCCTCCACCTCGAGCTCGCGCAGCAGCCGGTGGAGCCGGCGCGTGTCCTCGGCGGCGATGAGATCCGCTTCGCCCAGGGCCCGCATCAGACGCACCGAGGCGTCCAGCGGATTGCCGATCGGGGTGGCGGCGAGGGTGAGGACTCCGGGCTCGAGCATCCCGCCATGCTAGCGATCGCGGCCCGCCCCTCCGCACGCACCTCCCGGAGCGGGCCGGGGCGATGACCTAGCATTGGGCGGGTGCCCACGGAGGAGGAAGCGACACCCCACGCCCATCGTGCCGCCGTCGATGACGAGCCGCGCGCGGTGCTCGCCTCCTACCGTCGACGGCTGCGCACCTTCGACCTCCCCGTCTCCCGCCTGGCCTGGGCCGGTGCGATGGCGGTGTTCGGGCTCGCCCTGGTGCTGCGGCTGTGGGGCCTGGGCTCGATCGGCGAGCTGATCTTCGACGAGACCTACTACGTCAAGGACGGCTACACGATCACCCAGGAGGGCGTGGAGATGTCCTGGCCCGAGGAGCCGGACGCCGCCTTCGAGGCCGGGGACGTGGACAGCTACGAGCCCGAGGGCTCCTACGTGGTCCATCCTCCGCTGGGCAAATGGCTGATCGGCGGCGGGATGCTGGTCCTGGGGGCAGACAATCCCTGGGGCTGGCGGATCTCCTCCGCCGTGCTGGGCTCGATCGCGGTGCTGCTGCTGGCCCGGATCGGTCGAAGGCTGCTGCGCTCGACCACGGCGGGCCTGATCGCCGGTCTGCTGCTCGCGGTCGACGGGGTCCACCTGGTCCACTCCCGCACCAGTCTGCTGGACCCGTTCCTGATGTTCTTCGCGCTGGCCGCGTTCGGTGCGCTACTCATCGACCGGGACCGGTTCCGTGAACGCCTCGCACTGGCGAGCGCGCAGATGCACACCAGCTCTCTGGCACCGGTCCCGCTCGGGGTCTCGGGCGGCCTGCGCCCTTGGCGCCTGGCGGCGGGGCTGCTGCTGGGGATGGCCTGTGCGGTGAAGTGGTCGGGGCTGTACTTCGTGGCGGTCTTCGGGATCATGACGGTGCTGTGGGACTGGTGGGCGCGGCGCACCGCCGCGCAGCGCGACTGGTTCGTCGGCGGACTGGTGCGGGATGCGATCCCCGCGTTCTTCGCGATCGTCGGCACGGCGCTGGTGACCTATGTGGCCTCCTGGGCCGGCTGGTTCGCCTCCTCCATCGGGTACAACCGCCACCTCGCCGCCGAGGAGGGCGTTGCCACCGGCAACGGGATCCTGGATTCGCTGCTGTCGCTGTGGCTGTACCACGTCCAGGCCTACACCTTCCACGTCGGCCTCGACTCCGAGCACCCCTACGAGGCGAACCCGTGGGGCTGGCTGCTGCAGCTGCGGCCCACGAACTTCTACTACCGCTCCTACGACTACGGCGAGCACGGCTGCGAGGTCGCCGAGTGCGGCGCGCACATCCTGTCGGTCGGCAACCCGCTGATCTGGTGGCTGGGCACGGTCGCGGTCCTGGTGGCTCTCGTGCTCGCGGTGGCGCGCCGGGACGGTCGCGCCTGGGCGGCGCTGTCCGGGATCCTCGCCGGCTACGTGCCGTGGCTGTTCTTCAGCGACCGGACCATCTTCACCTTCTACACCGTCGCCTTCGCGCCGTGGCTGATCCTGTGCCTGACGTGCGTGATGGCGCTTGCGATCGGCTCCGCCGGGGCGGATCGGGAACGGAGGCTGGCCGGAGGGCTCTTCGTCGGCTCGCTGCTGGTGCTGATCGTGCTCGTGTCGGCATTCTTCTGGCC
>CAZHSL010000608.1:0-1869 GCA_964535185.1 uncultured Corynebacterium sp. | reverse complement strand
CCGTGATCGCCGCGGTGGTCGCCCGAGAGGTGCTCCTCGGCAGGGCGATCTCTCCACGAGCGGAACTCGCCGCCGCCGCGGCCGACGAAGGATGGATATGGCTGCCCACGCCGAAGTGAGGGTCCTCGCCGGTCAGGCGGATCCCACCACACCCCTGGACATCGCCAGATACGCGCGCAACCCTCGTATCGCTCGTGTCTGGTCCGATCTCGGAATCACCCAGGAACGAGGGGAGGGGATCCGGCGAATGTTCGAGGAGATGCGCCTCGTCGGCCTCACGGATCCCCACTATCACCAGACCAGCGGACGCGTGCGCCTCACCCTGACTGCCCTCCGTCGCATGAGCGCCGAGCAGCAGGCTGCACTTCCCCGAGGGGCTGAAGAGATCCTCGCCGTGCTTCGGCGCAGCGAGAAGGGCCCTGCTCCGTCCGTGCGGTGCGTTCTCAGATCAGCAGCCGCAGCAGCAGCGTCGGGATGCGCGCCGCGAACGTCAGCACGGCCCACAGCCCCTCGCCCAGCTCCAGAAAGGCGAGCAGCAGGTGTCCGGAGCTGTTTCCATCCATTCTGCGGCGTCGTCGTCCCATCGATGCTCCATTCCCCTGTGGTGAATTGGCGCTGCCAGCAGCGCCTGCTGTGACTGTGCAGTGCGCAGAGTGTCAGTCGCCGTGAGGGGGACCGCCCGGATCGGGCTCGGACCGCAGCTGATCCGCGATCTCCTCCTCCGGGCGGGGCGCCGTCGTCTCGTCGTCCTCGAGCTGTGGCACGGGCGGATCCCCAGGTCCGGGGAACGGTTCGTGCATGGGATCTCCGGATCGAGTGTTCATGGCGAGGCCTCCCCTGTCGTGGTGCTCCCACGGTACGCGCGGCGGGAGCCGTGGAACAGGTGGGAGGAGCGGGCTCGCGACAGTCCGACGACGGCTCAGACGAACCCTTCCTCGACGAGCTCGCACCGGTTCTCGGTGATGACGTGCCTCTGCCCGGAGCCGCCGACGACCCGGCTCCAGCTCTCCACCACGAGCCGGTCCTCCCGGATCGACATGGTGAAGCCGCCGTACATCCCGGGATAGGGGAACCAGAGCGACTCGAGCCGGTCCAGGGCGATCACCTCGGTGGGCACCGGGCGGGACTGCATTGGGTCGAGGCTCCGGGTGCGCTCCGCGATCAGGGCGGCCAGGTGCTGATCCCACGCTGCGAACTTCTGCTGTTCCCGCTCGGCCAGCTCCGGTACGGCGAGGATCTCGAGCAGGTGGCGGTGGCCGCGCTTCCGCGCGAGATCGACTGCCCGGGCGCCGTCGGCCGTCCGGAGCGAGCGCCACGCGCCGAGCCGGATCAGCCGCTCGGCGACCTCGACCGGGGCCCCGAGCCACGCCGCCTGGTGCAGCGGGGTGAACCAGGACGTCCCGCCGAACCGCCACTGATTGGCGTCCTGCGCCTGCCCCGACTCGAGGAGGTCGATCACCACGTCCCAGCGGCCCGTCTTCGCGGCGTCCGCGAGGCGGTGGGACGCCTCGACGATGCTCTCGTTCATCACCTCAGGATCGAGGATGCCGGGCCATTCTGCGCTCATGAGCGGCCCTCGCTGATCTCGTCGGGGGTGGTCGTCATCGGATCATCGTGGGCGCCAGGGCTGACAGCCGAACGAAGTGCTCGGTGGACCGCCGGCGATCCGTCACGGCGGACGCTCGACCCCTTCTGTCGCCATTTCCGAGCAGGTCGAGCGTCCAGCGCCGTCAACCCGTTCGGGGATGATCGAGGGTACTTCGCTCTCCGCTTCGGAAGGGGCTCAGCGGATGAGCAGGTGCTCAGGGCAACTCGACGGGGACGGCTCAGGGACGTCAGGCGGAGCGGCGCAACGCCGCCAGGGCGCCC
>CAZHSL010000607.1:0-1870 GCA_964535185.1 uncultured Corynebacterium sp. | reverse complement strand
GGGCGCCCTGGCGGCGTTGCGCCGCTCCGCCTGACGTCCCTGAGCCGTCCCCGTCCAGCCGACCTGAGCATCGGACCACTCACTGACGACGTTCGCCCGCCGAGAATCTGGAGGGCCTGCATCAGGCCCCGTGGCCTCTGCAGAAAGGGGAGGGTTCCCTCCGGTGGTCCGACCATGCGGGCAGCGATCACGCAGCGCGCCATCCACGCCTGTCGCCCGTGGTCAGCCCGCCATGGGCAGACCGGCGCCGGCCGCGTCGTCGAAGTTGCCGTCGATGTGCACGACTTCGCGGCCTTCGCGCTCGAGCAGGCTCGCGCCCACTCCGGCGCGGTAGCCCGATCCGCAGTGGACCCACAGTCGGCCGGGCGGGACCTCGTCCAGCCGAGCCAGCAGCTCGTGCAGCGGGATGTTGACCGCGCCGTCGATATGCGAGGACTGGTACTCCTCGGTGCGACGCACGTCCAGGATCGCTTCGCCGTCCGGGCGGTCGGCGAGGAGCGCGGGCCAGTCGACCCGCGGGTAGGACGAGACCGGCGCGGACGGTGCCAGGTCTCGGGGATCGTCGCCGAGTGCGGCGTCGGGGGAGTCGATGCCGATCCGCGAGAGGTCCCGGATCGCGTTCTCGACGTCGTCACGGCTGCCCACGAGGGTCAATTGACTGTCGTAGGGGAAGACCCAGCCCAGGAAGGTGGTGAAGCTTCCGCCGTCCCCGTACTCGAAGCTGACCGTGCCATGCAGGTGATCAGCGGCGTAGGCGACACGGTGACGCAGATCCACCACCCACTCCCCGGCCTCCAGTCGCGCGGTCAGTTCCTGCGCGGTGAGCGGGTCGGGGATCTCGAGATCTGGTGCTGACGGCCCCGCCGCATTGGTGGGCTGCATATGGACGTAGTAGTTCGGGTAGGCCGTGAGATTGGCGAGCAGCTCGCGCACGAAGTGCTGTTCGTCGGAGTCGGTGTAGACGTGATTGGTGGAGAACTGCTCGCCCAGGGTGGACTCGTCAGCTCCCGTGGCCGGACCGGAGGAGCAGAAGGATCCGAATCCGTGCGTCGGGTACAGGGCGGCCCGTTCGCTCGCCTCATCGCCGAGCCGGCGCGCGGAGGCCCACTGAGCGCGAGTCAGCTGCTCGGTGTGCTCCTCGCCGAGCAGGTCGGTGCGGCCGACGGAGCCGTAGAGAACGCTGCCGCCGGAGAACACGGCCTCGTCGTCTCCGTGGGTGACCACGTAGGACAGGTGGTGGTGGGTGTGACCCGGCGTGGCCACCGCCTTCACCGTGAGCCGGCCGACGCGGACGGTCTGGCCGTCACTGATCGGCGTGCGCTCGAAGGAGACCTCGTCGGCGGCATTGACGAGGTAGGGCGCGCCGTACTTCTGGGCCAGGGCCAGGCCGCCGGTGAGGTAGTCGTTGTGGATATGGGTCTCGGCGACGAGTGCGATCCTGACGTCCGCGCGTCCAGCCGCTTCCTCGACGCGGTCGATGTCGCGCTGCGCATCGATGACCAGTCCTGCCTGCCCGTCGTGGACGAGGTAGCTGCGGTCCCCGAGCTGCGGGGTCTCGATGACGATGACATCCATGATCTTCTCTCCCTGTGGGGCGAGCTGAGCGGTACGAACACGGTGCCGCAGAACAGCCACGGTGTCGAGCGGTCGAGGCGTCGAGGTCGAAGGTGGGCGCGTCGGTGTCGGGAGAGACGGCCACCGCGGCGGGCCTCGATGTTCCGGATCCTCAGATAGACCAACCCCGTCGCCGCCTCGCCCGACAGGAACGAGCCCCGGGTCGTGGTGAACTTCCGCAGCTGGTAGTTGATCGACTCGATCTAGCATCGAAGCATGTCCCGCCGCCCCGATGACGTGAGCAGCTTCGTCACCG
>CAZHSL010000606.1:0-1870 GCA_964535185.1 uncultured Corynebacterium sp. | reverse complement strand
GGGGCGGCGGCCCGGCCGGGTGGTAGCCGGCCGGGGCACCGTTGCCCTGCGGGTCAGCGCAGCGGCTGTGCGTCCCGGTGGGCGATGTGGTCCGGGCGGGGGGCGGAGGCCGCGTAGGGCTCCTGCAGCGTGTTCTCGACGCTGTTGAACACCATGAAGATGTTCGAGCGCGGGAACGGGGTGATGTTGTTGCCCGAGCCGTGCATGATGTTCGCGTCGAACCAGAGCGCGGAGCCGGCCGGGCCGGTGAACTGGTCGATCCCGTGGCGGTGGGCCATCTGGGTGATGACCTCCTCCGAGGGCACGCCCACCGTCTGCTCCTTCAGCGAGGAGCGGTGGTTGTCCTCCGGGGTCTCGCCGACGCTCGGCACGAAGGTGCGGTGCGAGCCGGGCATGACCATGAGCCCGCCGTTGTACGGGTAGTTCGGCGTCAGCGCGAGCGAGCAGCTGACGGCGCGCGGCGCGGGCATGCCGTCCTCCGCGTGCCAGGTCTCGAAGTCGGAGTGCCAGTAGAAGCCGGCCCCCTTGAACCCGGGCATGTAGTTGATACGGGTCTGGTGCAGGTACACGTCGGAGCCGAGCAGCTGCCGGGCGCGGTCCAGCAGGCGCGGGTCGCGGGAGAGGTCGTCGATCAGCTCGCTGAGCTGCTGGACGGCGAAGATGGAGCGCACCTCGCCCGAGGCCTTCTCGGTGATGACGCGCTCGTCGCCGCGCAGCGACTCGTCGGCGGTGAGGCGGGACAGCTCGCGGCTGTAGGTCTCGATCTCGCCGCCGGAGAGGGTGTCCGGCAGGATCGTGAATCCGCGCTCCTCGTGGGCGCGCAGCTCCTCGGCGCCGAAGGGGCCGTCGGCCTCCGTGCCCCATACGGTGGGGTGCTCGCGGGCGATGGGCTCGGTCGCCTCGGCGAGGCGGGTGCGGTAGAGATCATCGGTCATGGTCGCCGTGGTCATGGTGTCCTTTCTCGATCGGTCTCAGTGCGGGCACGCCGTCGGCCGCTGCACGACCGAGGGCATGCCACGGGCCGGGCACGGGCCCGGCTCCGCGTTCAACCGTACCCGTCTCCGCGCCCCGGTGCCAGGCGTCGTGCCTGGTCGTCGCCTCGCGGCGGGCCGCAGTGGTGGCGAGGGCCGGGGCGTCCTGGAGGATGATGGCGTCGGCCGACCGGCCGGGAGCGAGGAGAGGAGCCGCCATGAGAGGCGCACTGGTGACGGGGGCGTCGCGCGGGATCGGCCGCGCCACCGCGATCGCGCTGAGCGCGCGCGGGGAGAAGGTCGCCGTGCACTACGGGCGCCGCCGCGAGGAGGCCGAGCGGACCCTCGCCGCGCTGCACGGGCACGGCCACATGCTGGTGGGCGGGGACCTGACCGAACCGGGCACGGCCCAGCGCGTCCTCGATGAGGCCGTGACCGGGCTCGGCCAGGTGGACGTGCTGGTCAACAACGCCGGCATCGCTCCCGGGCCGGGGACCGACCACCGCGTGGACGAGGTCGACTTCGCCACCTGGCAGCAGCGCGTCGCGAGGATGCTCGAGGTGGATCTCGCGGCCCCCGCGAACCTCACCTACCTGGTGGCCCGCGAGCTGATCGCGCGGGAGGCTCCGGGGGTGGTCGTCAACGTCGGCTCGCGCGGGGCGTTCCGCGGCGAACCGGATGCCCCCGCCTACGCGGCGGCGAAGGCGGGCCTGCACGCCTTCGGCCAGTCGATGGCGGTGGCGCTGGCCCCGCACGGCATCGCGGTCGCCTCGGTCGCGCCGGGCTTCGTGGCCACCGAGCGTCAGCAGGGCAGGCTCGAGGGGGCCGACGGGGCGGCGCTGCGGGCGCAGAGCCCCTTCGGGCGGGTGGGCACCGCCGAGGAGGTCGCCGAGGCGATC
>CAZHSL010000605.1:0-1871 GCA_964535185.1 uncultured Corynebacterium sp. | reverse complement strand
CGCCCGCCCTCGCGGGTCAGGGCCACGCCCACGCAGGCGATGCCCGCCTCGTTCTCCTCGATCTCCGCGGACCAGCCGCGCGCCGCGGTCTGCTCGACCACCTCGGCGAGATGCGCCGCGGAGATCACCGTGCCGGCATCGTCCCCCTCGGTGGCCTCCGCGTACGCGGCCAGCGCCTCGGCGCGCACCCCGTCGGCCGCGAGCATCGCACGCCCCATCGCGGTGCGGGCCGCCGGGGCGCGGCTGCCGATCCGGGACCACACCCGCAGCGTGCGCTCGGGCTCGACCTTGTCGAGGTAGAGCACGCGCACTCCGTCCATCTGCCCCAGGTGCACGAGCTCATGGGTGTGCTGGGAGATGCTCGCCAGCGCGGGGCCGAAGAGGGTCTGCAGGTTCTCGCCGGCGCCGAAGGCGGGGCCGAGGTCGAGGGCGGCGGCGCCCAGGCGGTAGTGCTGGTCGCTCGCGGACTGCTCGGCGAAGCCGCGATGCATGAGTGCGCGCAGCAGCCGGTGCACCGAGGCCTTGTTCAGTCCGCTCTCCTCGGCGACGTCGCGCAGGGACATCCCCTCGGGACCGGCCTCGGCGAGGATCCCCAGCAGCACCAGAGCCTTGTCGACGCTGCCGACGGGGCTGGCGGCGGGCGCGGGCGCCGTCCCGGCCGATTCCTGTGCGTGGGGAGCGGAAGCGGTCATCTGGGTGTCCTTCCCTCGGTGGACCGGTGTTGCCGGGTGCGGCGACCCGGACCTAGACTCGTCACGAACCGCAGAATATGCGTTCCATCATATAAAACACCAGGGGTGGCGTGCGGTCCGTCGCCCGCACCGGAGGTTCCGCATGGCCATCGATCGCATCGACGTGAACGTCACCAGCCCCGGCCGCAACTTCGTCACCGTCACGGTCACCACCTCCGATGGTCTCACCGGGCTCGGCGACGGCACCCTGAACGGCCGCGAGCTCGCCGTCGCCTCCTACCTGCGCGATCATGTCGCCCCCACCCTGATCGGCCGGGACGAATCGCAGATCGAGTCGATCTGGCAGTACCTCTACCGCGGCCCGTACTGGCGCCGCGGCCCGGTGACGATGAGCGCGGTCGCCGCGATCGACATGGCGCTGTGGGACATCGCCGCGAAGAAGGCGGGCGAGCCGCTGTACAAGCTGCTCGGCGGGGCGTCCCGCACCGGGCTGCTCACCTACGCCCACGCCTCCGGCTCCACGATCGAGAAGCTCAACGACGCGGTCCGCGGCTACGTCGACGAGGGCTTCCAGGCGGTGCGCATCCAGGCCGGGGTGCCCGGGCTCGACCAGATCTACGGCGTGCACGACGCCGCCCCGGGCGGGAAGTACGAGTACGAGCCGGCCGGCCGGCCCGCCGCCGGGGCGCCGCTGCGGCCGACGGAGGAGACCTGGGACACCGCCGCCTACCTGCGCCACCTGCCGTCGGTGTTCGCGGGCGTGCGCGAGGAGTTCGGCCCCGAGCTGCGCCTGCTGCACGACGGCCACCACCGCATGAGCCCGATCGAGGCGGCCAGGCTCGCGAAGTCGCTCGAGCCCTACGACCCGTTCTGGCTCGAGGACTGCACGCCCGGTGAGGACCAGACCGTGCTGCGCCTGGTGCGCCAGCACTCGGTGACGCCGCTCGCGATCGGCGAGGTGTTCAACTCGGTGTACGACTACCAGACGCTGATCACCGAGCGGCTGATCGACTACGTGCGCTCCTCCGCCACCCACGCCGGCGGCATCACGGGACTGCGACAGATCATGACCTTCGCCGGGATCTACGGCATCCGCTCCGGCTTCCACGGCCCCACCGACGTCTCCCCGGTGGGCATGGCCGCGAACCTGCACCTGGGGCTCGCGATCCACAACTTCGG
>CAZHSL010000604.1:0-1889 GCA_964535185.1 uncultured Corynebacterium sp. | reverse complement strand
GGCGCGTCGAAGGTCTCATCCCGGGCCCTGTGGCAGGAGGGCGCGGGCCGGATAGACTCGGTGGGGCCCTGGAGCGGGCCGCACCCCGGGTGCGGCCGGGCGCTGCTCGGTCCGAGACCTGCCGCGCAACCTGAAACGAGCATCTGCGTATGACCATCCAGCACCGCACCGATCTGCGTAACGTCGCCATCGTCGCCCACGTCGATCACGGCAAGACCACCCTGGTCGACGCCATGCTCACCCAGGGCGGAGCCTTCGGCGAGCGGGACAAGCACGACGATCGGGCGATGGACTCGGGTGAGCTGGAGCGCGAGAAGGGCATCACGATCCTCGCCAAGAACACGGCGATCCGGTACACCGGTCCGTCGGCGGCGGCGGTCGGCGAGCCCGGCGGCATCACCATCAACGTCATCGACACCCCCGGCCACGCCGACTTCGGCGGCGAGGTCGAGCGCGGCCTGTCGATGGTCGACGGGGTGGTGCTGCTGGTGGACTCCTCCGAGGGCCCGCTCCCGCAGACCCGCTTCGTGCTGCGCAAGGCGCTCGCGGCGAAGCTGCCCGTGATCCTCGTGGTCAACAAGGTGGACCGCCCCGACGCCCGCATCGAGGCCGTCGTCGGCGAGGCCACCGACCTGCTGCTGGGCCTGGCCTCCGACCTCTCCGAGGAGATGGACGACATCGACCTCGACGCGGTGCTGGACGTGCCCGTCGTCTACGCCTCCGGCAAGGCCGGCCGCGCCTCCACCACCCAGCCGCTCGACGGCACCCTCCCGGACGAGGAGGACGTCGAGGCGCTCTTCAGGACCATCCTCGAGCAGATCCCCGCACCCACGTACGACGACGAGATGCCGCTGCAGGCGCACGTCACCAACCTCGACGCCTCCCCGTTCCTGGGCCGCCTCGCGCTGCTGCGCATCAAGAACGGCGAGCTCAGCAAGGGCCACCAGGTGGCATGGTGCACCCAGGACGGCACCACCAAGCAGGTGAAGATCACCGAGCTGCTGGAGACCAAGGGCCTGACCCGCGAGCCGATGACCCGGGCCGCGCTGCCCGGCGACATCGTCGCGGTCGCCGGCATCCCCGAGATCATGATCGGCGAGACCCTCGCCGACCTCGAGGATCCGCGCCCGCTGCCGCTGATCGAGATCGACGACCCCGCGATCTCGATGACCATCGGCATCAACACCTCCCCGCTCGCCGGCAAGAACGGCAAGGGCCACAAGCTCACCGCCCGCCAGGTCAAGGACCGGCTGGACCAGGAGCTCGTCGGCAACGTGTCCCTGAAGGTGCTGCCCACCGAGCGCCCCGACGCCTGGGAGGTCCAGGGCCGCGGCGAGCTCGCGCTGTCCATCCTGGTCGAGCAGATGCGCCGCGAGGGCTTCGAGCTCACCGTCGGCAAGCCGAAGGTCCTCACCCGTGAGATCGACGGGAAGGTGCACGAGCCCGTCGAGCGCATGACGGTCGACGTGCCCGAGGAGTACCTCGGCACCGTCACCCAGCTGATGGCCTCCCGCAAGGGCCGCATGGAGACCATGAGCAACCACGGCTCCGGCTGGGTGCGCATGGAGTTCGTCGTCCCCGCCCGCGGCCTGATCGGGTTCCGCACCCGGTTCATGACCGAGACCCGCGGCAACGGCATCGCCTCCTCCTACTCCGACGGCCACGAGCCGTGGATGGGGGAGATCGAGTTCCGCTCCACCGGCTCGCTGGTCGCCGACCGCCCGGGCACCGTCACGCCCTTCGCGATGATCAATCTCCAGGAGCGCGGCTCCTTCTTCGTCGAGCCCACCTCCGAGGTGTACGCCGGTCAGATCGTGGGGGAGAACTCCCGGGGCGAGGACATGGACGTCAACATCACCAAGGAGAAGAAGCTGACGAACATGCGCGCC
>CAZHSL010000603.1:0-1891 GCA_964535185.1 uncultured Corynebacterium sp. | reverse complement strand
CCGGCGGCACTTCGTACGTCTCCAGGAGGAGCAATGACGCCACCTCGTCGCCCGCGCGGCCTGTTCATCGATCTCACCGAAGGGGTCTACTGGTTCCTCGCGCTCGACGTGCTGCTGGTGCTCGCCTCGGCGCCCACGCTGGTGCTGTGGACGGTGATGTCCCCCGGCCCGATGAGCTCGCTGCTGTTCGTGCTCGGAGCCTTCCCGCTGCTGCCCGCGCTGGCCGCAGGGCTCTACGCCTGCCGTGCCTGGCGCGAGGAGCGAGAGCTGACTCCGGCCCGCCATGTCCTCAAGGGCTACCGGCTGAACGCGGCGGACAGCCTCAAGGTCGGCGTGCCGGTGCTGCTCGTGCTCGCCCTGCTGGCCTTCAACCTCACCTCTGCCGGGGCGGCGGCGAACCGGCTGCTGACCATCGTGCTGCTGGTGGCAGGCGCGGCCGCGCTGCTCGTGCTCGCACGAGTGCTCTCGATCGTGTCGACCTTCAGCTTCCGGGTGCGCGACGTGTACCGGCTCGCGGCCTTCACGCTGCTGGTCAGGCCGCTGTCCACTCTCGCGCTGCTCTCGCTGGGCGTGCTGGTGCTGGGCATCGTGCTGCTGGTGGGCGAGTTCCTGCTGCTGTTCACGGCCTCGCTGCTGGTGTTCGCGCTGTGGGCCTCGGAGCGGCCCGTGGTGCAGCTGCTCACCGAGCAGTTCGTCAGCCCCGAGGTGCCGGACGAGGTCGCCTGAGCTCCTGCTCCCCGCCCCCTCGGGGGATCGTGAGCGGGATGCTCTCCCCGTCGAGCTCGAGGACGTACTCGCCGGCGAAGCCATGCAGCGCCAGCACCCCTTCTCCGTCGGCGTGCACGGCATCCCCGTCCACCCACCATTCCTCGCGGATCAGGGAGCGCAGCGTGTCATAGCTCGGCTTGGGCGTCCCGTCGGACCGCACCAGCCCGGCGGGCGCGCCGAGCCAGGCGCCGGCGTCCCCCATCCCCCAGTAGGTCAGTGATTCGACGGCGGGCTGGGCGAGCACGGTGCGGTAGTGGCGCTCGATCTCGTCGGCCTGTCGCGCCTCGCCCTCCTCCGTGGAGGGCCAGGAGTCCACCACGTAGTCGTTGAGATCCACGATATGGCCGGGCATGATCTCGCCCGAGAGCAGGGTGGTCTCGGTGAGCTGGAGCGGCAGGCCGAAGCGGGAGAAGCGCTCGATGACCTCGGTGATCTGCTCCTCGCCGCGGTAGCCCTGGTGCATGTGGGTCTGCAGCCCGATCGCGTCGATCTCGAGCCCGGCCTCGAGGCACTCCTCGATCACGTCCTCGAAGGCCGAGGACAGATCGAAGTCGTTGAGCACCAGGCGGGCCGACGGGTCGGCGGCGCGCGCCGTCTCGAAGGCGAGGCGCACCACCTCCATGCGGCCGCGTGCCTGCGCGAGACGCGTGACGGCGTTCTCCTCGGCCTCGAACACCGGCAGGATGACGGTCTCGTTGATCGCATCCCACTGCTCGATGAGGCCCGCGAAGTCGGTGGCCTCGCGGGTGATGCGCTCACGGATCAGCCTCTCGACCTCGGCGTCGTCCTTCTCCAGCAGCCAGGTGGGGGCGAGCGTGTGCCACAGCAGCGGGTGCCCCTTCAGGCGCACCCCGTGGCCGCGCAGCCCCTCGGCCAGGCGCAGCAGCCGGTCGGTGTCCGGCTGTCCCGGGATGGTCTCGAACCAGCGCCAGTAGAAGGGCAGGGTAGCCATGTTGAACAGGTCCAGCCACAGCCGGGTGTGCTCGTCGGGCTCCTCGGGACGCAGCTCGAAGGCCGAGCAACCGAAGCCGAAGGTGTGGCTGACCTGCGTGAGGCGGGCGTCCTGGCCCGCGCGGGCCTGGCCGTGCTCGTCGAGGATCCTCAGGCGGAGGGTCTCGACCCG
>CAZHSL010000602.1:0-1897 GCA_964535185.1 uncultured Corynebacterium sp. | reverse complement strand
GCCGAGGCCGAGGCGAAGCGGATGGCGGCGAACCTGGGGCTGCCCAACCGGCTGCTCGAGCAGGAGCTGGGCACGCTCTCGGGCGGCCAGCGGCGCCGCGTCGAGCTCGCCCGCATCCTGTTCTCGCAGGCGTCGACGATGATCCTCGACGAGCCGACGAACCACCTCGACCACGACTCGATCGTCTGGCTGCGCGAGTACCTGATGAGCTACCGCGGCGGGCTGATCGTCATCAGCCACGACGTGGAGCTGGTCGAGCACGTGGTCAACAAGGTGTTCTACCTCGATGCGAACCGCGCGGCGATCGACATCTACAACATGGGCTGGAAGCTGTACCTGCGCCAGCGCGAGGACGACGAGAAGCGCCGCCGCCGCGAGCGCGCCAACGCCGAGAAGAAGGCCACCCAGCTCACCGCGCAGGCCGAGAAGATGCGCGCCAAGGCCACCAAGGCCGTCGCCGCCCAGAACATGCTCCGGCGCGCCGAGCGGATGCTCGACGGGGTCGAGGGGGAGCGGCAGCAGGACCGGGTCGCCTCCCTGCGCTTCCCGAAGCCCGCCCCATGCGGGAAGACCCCGCTGATGGCCCAGGACCTCTCGAAGTCCTACGGCAGCCTGGAGATCTTCACCGGGGTGGACCTGGCCATCGACCGCGGCTCGAAGGTGGTCATCCTGGGCCTGAACGGCGCCGGCAAGACCACGCTGCTGCGGATCCTCGCGGGCGTGGACGAGCCCGACACCGGCGGACTGCTGCCCGGTCACGGGCTGCGGATCGGGTACTACGCCCAGGAGCACGAGACGCTCGACCTCGATCGCACCGTGCTGGAGAACATGATGACCGCGGCCTACGAGCTGCCCGAGGTAGAGGCCCGCAAGATCCTGGGCTCCTTCCTGTTCAGCGGCGAGGACGTGCACAAGCCGGCCCGCGTGCTCTCCGGCGGTGAGAAGACGCGCCTGGCGCTGGCCACCCTGGTGGTCTCCAGCGCGAACGTGCTGCTGCTGGACGAGCCGACGAACAACCTCGACCCCGCCAGCCGGCAGGAGATCCTCGGGGCTCTGGCCGCCTTCGAGGGGGCCGTGGTGCTGGTCTCCCACGACCCCGGTGCCGTCGCCTCGCTCTCGCCCGAGCGGGTGCTGATGATGCCGGACGCGGTCGAGGACCTGTGGAACGACGAGTACCAGGAGCTCATCGAACTGGCCTGAGCCGGCGCGCGCGACACGGCCCCACCGGCGACGGATCAGCGTTCTTGCGCTGTATCATGAGGAACGCCCGTCAGCAGCTGTGGAAGGCGCCGCATGTTCGTCCTGTCCCTCTCGGGCCGCCCCGGTCACGGCCGGGCCGGCACCGATCCCGTCCCCGCGCTCCTGGAGGCGCTCGCGGACCTCGATCTGCCCCGCGCCCCCGAGCGCACGGCCGGCCCCGACGCACTGGTGCTGTCCGGCCGCGCGGAGGACGCCCTGCAGATCCTGCTGCGCGCGGCCGAGGTCGGGGGACTGGCCGTCGGCCTCGGGGTGGGCGCCGTGACGCGACCGCTGCCCGCCACGGTCCGGGAGATCGGCGGCCCGGCGGTCGACGCCGCCGCGGCAGCCCTCCGGGCCGCGGCCGCGACCTCCCAGGTGCCGCTCGCGGTCCGTGCGGCCGACGCCCGGCACGAGGGCACCGCGGCCGACGCCGAGGCCGTGCTGCGGCTGGTGGGCTGGATGATCCGTGCCCGCAGCCGCGGCCAGTGGGAGGCCGTGCGCGCGCTGCGCCACGATCCCGGCGCGACCCAGGCGCAGCTCGCCGAGCGCCTCGGCGTGACCCAGCAGACCGTCTCGCGCGCGGTGAAGACCAGCGGCTGGCGCGAGGAGAGCGCCGCCCATCCGCTCGCCGTGCGCCTGCTGAGCATGATCGACCTCA
>CAZHSL010000601.1:0-1897 GCA_964535185.1 uncultured Corynebacterium sp. | reverse complement strand
ACACGGTGATGTCCAAGGGAAGGGCCTTTCACGAGCGCTGCGCCGAGGCGCGGGAACGGGAGTCTCAACAGGTTGTCGGAGGGGGTCCGAGGGACCCTGCCGCAGCTTCCCGGAGCTTCGGAGGCCCGGATCGCTGCGACTGCGTCAACACTACACCTAGTGGTGGCTCGGCGCGACAACCACTAGATGTACTGAACTACAAGAGTGTCATCCACATCGCGTTGTTGACAGCCTGTGGATGACCAGGTCCGAATGGGGACGGAGCGTCGCGGCCACGCACGAAAGCGGTGGGTGCATGCACAGTCGAGTGTGGACGAGGGGTGCGACAGCCCTCCCCCGCGGTGGACGACGACCCCGCCCGGCGGCCGCGGGACGGCCCCGGAACGCCCGGAATGTGCGCGCCCTCCCGGCGTGTCCTCGGCGTGTCCCGGGCGTGTCCCCGGCGCGCCTGCGGCGTGTCGGGAGCGGCCGCGCCGACGACAGGACCCCGGCCGCCCGGCGGGGGCGGCAGGGGTCCTCGGTCCCGCGGGCGGCGCGGCGGTCAGGGCCGGGGGCGCTCCCCCGTCGGCGCGTCGGCCGCGGGGGCGTTCCCGGCCGGGGAGTTCTCCGCCGGAGCCCCGTCCGCCGGAGTCTCCGCCGCCGGCGCCGGGGCCGCTGCGCCCTCTGCGGGTGTCTCCTCCGCCCTGGGGCGGTCGCTCGGTGCGAGATCCGGTCCCCACGCATCGGCGACCTCGTCGTCGGCACCGGGCGCGGTGGCCGATCCCACGACGTCCGTGTCCTGCACGGGCTGCTCGAGCGTCTCGGGTGCGGGTTCGGAGCCGCTCGCGGCGGTGTCCTCGCCGGCGGGCCCGTCCGTCGGCGTCTCGTCGGCTCCGGCGGATTCCGCCGAACCGTCGGCGTCGGTCGCCGTCGGGGTCTCCTCCGCCTCGAGGCTGCGGCCGTCGGCGACGACGATGCGGGAGAGCACCTCGCGCAGCAGCGCGACCTGGTCACGCGCCTCCGCGGCGCCCGAGACGGGCTGCCTGCCCTTCTCAACGAAGGCGTGGAACGCCTCCCACATCAGCTCGGCCGAGCCCTTCGGGGCCGTGGTCGAGGTCTCCTGGACCACACCGCTCTTCTTCTCGCGCAGGGAGACGCTCGAGCGGCTGTCGCCGTGGGAGGGCGCCGGCAGCTCGACCCGCATCCGCCGCCGGGCGGAGAGCACCTGCAGCGTCTCGGAGTACTCGGGGGCGAAGGGGAGGTAGTGCCACACCAGGCGCACCTGCGCCCCGCCCTCGAGCTCGCCGAGCAGCTCGAGCGATCCGGGGATCACGCCCTTGGGCCAGTGCCGCACCGCGGTCAGGCGCGCGATCGGACCGTAGGTCGCCTCGATCACCGCCATCTGATGGGCCACGCCCGTCAGCAGGCCCTTGACGTAGAGGTCGCGGTCGCGCTGGGTGGCGCCATCCCCGGTCCCCGCCTCGACCGCGGCCTGCAGCGCCTTGCGCCGCTGTGAGCGCACCTCGGTGGGCAGATCGTAGGAGGAGGTGGTCACATGGGCCGCGCCGTACAGGGGCTGGCTCGCCGGCATCAGCACCTCGTGGTCCACCATCCGCAGGTCCTTGACGGCGATGTGCTCGGCCATGCGGGTCACGGAGTCGTCGTACTGCTGCGGGTAGGCCATCATCACCAGGCGGCGGCCGGTCATCCGCTCGAAGTCCGCGACCTCCGCGACCTCCTCGGCGGAGAAGCCGAGCGGCGGCTCGGCCAGCACCGGGATGCCCCGCCGCATCAGCACGAGCAGGTCCTCGACATGCAGCCCGTCGGTGGCCAGCACGGCCCCGTCCAGGGTGAGCGTCTTGGCGCGCACCGCCGCGATCAGATCGGCGACCGACTCGTAGCGCCGCTCCTCCTCGAG
>CAZHSL010000600.1:0-1909 GCA_964535185.1 uncultured Corynebacterium sp. | reverse complement strand
CGGGTCAGGCCGTGGACCACGCCGGACTTCTCGTAGCGGTAGACGTGGCCGAACTCGAACAGCCGCAGCGGCAGCTCGCGGTAGGAGCGGCCGCGGGAGGAGTAGACGAGGTTGTGCATCGGGCAGTTCATGGGCTTGAGGTAGTAGTCCTGGCCCTGCTTGGTGATGTTGCCCTCGGCGTCCGTCTCCTCGTCGACGTGCATCGGGGGGTACATCCCCTCGGCGTACCACTCGAGGTGCTTGGAGGTCTCGAAGAGGTTCTTCTTGGTGATGTGCGGGGTGGAGACGAAGGAGTAGCCGGCCTCCACGTGCCGCCGGCGCGAGTAGTCCTCCATCTCCATCTTGATCATCGCGCCCTTGGGATGGAACACGGGCAGCCCGGAGCCGATCTCGTCCGGGAAGGAGAACAGGTCCAGCTCGCTGCCCAGGCGGCGGTGGTCGCGGCGCTCGGCCTCGGCGATCCGCTCCTGGTGGGCGCGCAGCTCCTCCTTGGTGGGCCAGGCGGTGCCGTAGACGCGCTGCAGCATCGGGTTCTTCTCGCTGCCGCGCCAGTAGGCGGCGGCGGAGCGGGTGAGCGCGAATCCGTTGCCGATCAGCTTGGTGGAGGGCAGGTGCGGGCCGCGGCAGAGATCCGTCCAGACGACCTGGCCCTTCTTGTCGACGTTGTCGTACATCGTCAGTCCGCCCGCGCCGACCTCGACGCTCGCTCCTTCGGCGGCGCCGTCCGCGTTCGACTTCAGGCCGATCAGCTCGAGCTTGTACGGCTCGGATGCCTCCTCGGCGCGGGCGGCGTCGTCGCTGATCTCGCGGCGCACGAAGCGCTGACCGGACTTGACGATCCGGTTCATCTCCTTCTCGAGCGCCTTGAGGGACTCGGGGGTGAACGGCTCGGCGACGTCGAAGTCGTAGTAGAAGCCGTCGGTGATCGGCGGGCCGATGCCGAGCTTCGCGTCCGGGTTGGTCTTCTGGACGGCCTGGGCGAGGACGTGCGCGGCGCTGTGTCGCAGGATCGAGAGCCCGTCGGGGCTGGAGATGTCGACTCCCTCGACGACCTGCCCGTCGGCCAGGACGGTGTCCAGGTCGCGCAGCTCGCCGTCGATGCGCAGGGCGATGACCGAGGCGGTGCCCGCGAAGAGCTCGGCGCCCGTGGTCCCCTCGTCGATGTGCTGGGGCGATCCGTCGAGGGTGAGGGCGATCTGGGCCACGTGCTGCTCCTTGCGTGTCGGGGTGAGCCGGCCGACGATGCCGGCTCCGCGGGCCATCCTATCGGGGCGCGCGGGGGTCCTCGTCCCCCGTCCGGGCCGGCTCCGCGGCGGGTCCGGCGACGGGCAGGCGCAGGGTGAGGGTGGAGCCCTCCCCGTGCCAGGACTCGAGGGTCGCAGCGCCGCCGTGGCGCTCGAGGATCGCGCGCACGAGCGGCAGGCCGAGCCCGGCCCCCTCGATGCCGCGCGACTCGCGGGAGCGGCTCAGCTCCTCCCACACCGTCCCGAGCTCGTCGGCGGGGATGCCGCGCCCGGTGTCGGCGATCTCGAGGAGGATCATGCCGTCCTCCTCGCGGCCGCGGACCTCGATCGCGTCCTGCTGCTCGGAGTACTTCACGGCGTTGCTCAGTGCGTTGGCGAGGACGAGGTAGAGCAGGTCCTCGTCGCCGACGAGAGGCGGCAGGGGTCGCGGCGCCCGGGGAAGCGCGACGGTGACCCGGCGGCTGCCTGCACCGGGCAGCTCCGTCATCGCGTCGACCGCCTCCTCGACGAGGGCGGTGGTGTCGATCGGGGCGAGCTCGAGCGCGGTCTCCTCGACCTCGCCGAGGCGCCGCAGGTCGCGCAGCAGCCCGGTGAGCCGTTGGGACTGGGCGTCGATGCTCGCGCGCTGGCGGTCGGAGGGCTCGTCGGCGAGCGCGACGCGGATC
>CAZHSL010000599.1:0-1909 GCA_964535185.1 uncultured Corynebacterium sp. | reverse complement strand
CGCGATCGCCAACGACACCGAGTACGGCCTGGCCGGCGCGGTGTGGACCTCGGACTCCGGGACCGCGAACCGGGTCTCGCGGCGCCTGCGCCACGGCACCATCTGGATCAACGACTTCCACCCCTACCTGCCGCAGGCGGAGTGGGGCGGTTTCAAGAAGTCGGGCGTCGGCCGCGAGCTGGGCCCCTCCGGTCTCGAGGAGTACACCGAGTCCAAGCACATCTACGAGAACACCGAGCCCGCCGTCACCGGCTGGTTCCCGCGCAAGGACTGATCCTCGCACCCGGACCGCCCCGGCGCCCGCCGCGCCGGGGCGGCCCCTCCTCCCCCGCACCTCCGATCGACAGGACGCAGCAGACATGCCCGCACAGGACCTCCCCTCCGAGAACCCCCTTGCCGAGTTCGACTACCTCATCGTCGGCGGCGGCTCCGCCGGCGCCGCCCTGGCCGCCCGCCTGAGCGAGGACCCGGACGTCGACGTGGCCCTGCTCGAGGCGGGCCCCTCCGACCTGCAGCACCAGGAGGTGCTCGAGCTCAAGCGCTGGCCCGAGCTGCTGGAGTCGGGACTGGACTGGGACTACCCGATCGAGCCGCAGGAGAACGGCAACTCCTTCATGCGCCACGCGCGGGCGAAGGTGCTGGGCGGCTGCTCCTCGCACAACTCCTGCATCGCCTTCCACCCCCCGGCGGAGGACATGGACCTGTGGGAGGAGCTCGGCGCCGAGGGCTGGAACGCCGCGACGATGATGCCGCTGATCGCGCGGCTCGAGACGAACATGGACCGCTCCGGCGAGGGGCACGGCACCGACGGCCCGGTGCACCTGATGGATGTCCCGCCCGAGGACCCGCTGGGCGTCGCGCTGCTGGACGCCTGCGAGCAGGCCGGCATCCCGCGGGCCACGTTCAACGACTTCGAGACCGTGGTCGACGGCGCGAACTGGTTCCAGGTCAACCGCCAGGCCGACGGCACCCGGGCCTCCTCCTCCGTCTCCTACCTGCACCCGAACCTGGAGCGGAAGAACCTGCACGTGCTGACGGGCCTGCAGGTGATGCGGGTGCTCTTCGACGAGGAGCAGCGCGCCACGGGCGTGGAGTACATCGACAACGCCTTCGACCGCTCCTCGATCATGCACGCCCGCCGCGAGGTGATCCTCTCCGCCGGCGCGATCGACTCGCCGAAGCTGCTGATGCTCTCCGGCATCGGCCCGGCCGAGCACCTGCGCGAGGTGGGTGTCGAGGTGCGGGTCGACTCCCCCGGCGTCGGCTCGAACCTGCAGGACCACCCCGAGGCGGTCATCTCCTGGGAGTCGACGCAGAAGATGACGCGCGAGACCACCCAGTGGTGGGAGATCGGGATCTTCGCCGCCACCGAGGAGGGCCTGGACCTGCCGGACCTGATGATGCACTACGGCTCGGTGCCCTTCGACATGCACACCCGCCGTCAGGGCTACCCCACCTCGCCGGAGTCCTTCGCGCTCACCCCGAACGTCACCCACGCCCGCTCCCGCGGCACGGTGCGGCTGCGCTCGATCGACTACCGCGACAAGCCGAAGGTCGATCCGCGCTACTTCACGGACGAGGAGGGCCACGACATGCGCGTGGCCGTCGCCGGGATCCGGAAGGCGCGCGAGATCGTCTCCCAGCCGGCGATGGACGCCTACCGCGGCCGGGAGCTGTTCCCCGGCGAGGACGTCGAGACCGACGAGGAGATCGCCGAGTACGTCGCGAAGACCCACAACACCGTCTACCACCCCTCCGGCTCGTGCCGCATGGGCGCGGTCGACGACGACATGTCGCCGCTGGACCCGCAGCTGCGGGTCAAGGGCGTCACCGGCCTGCGCGTGGTCGACGGCTCGGTGATGCCGCAGCTGGTCGCGGTGAACCCGAACATCACCACGATGCTGATCGG
>CAZHSL010000598.1:0-1914 GCA_964535185.1 uncultured Corynebacterium sp. | reverse complement strand
CCGCCGGCATCCCGCTGCTGTTCCTCGACTACGCGATCGGGCACCGCTGGCGCGGATCGGCCCCGGCCGCCTGGCGCCGCTTCCGGCGCTGGACCGAGTTCATCGGCTGGTGGCAGGTGCTGATCGCCCTGGTCATCGCGCTGTACTACGCGCTGATCCTGGCCTGGGCCACGAACTACACGATCTTCTCCATCGACCAGCGCTGGGGCGATGACGCCGGGACCTTCTTCGACGAGTACACCCAGGCGCTCGGCGGGGCCGACGCCACCGTCAGCTTCGACTTCGTGCCCGCCGTGCTGATCTCGATGATCGTCGTGTGGCTCGCCGTCATCATCGTCATGGCCCTGGGGGTGCAGAAGGGCATCGCCGCCAGCTCGGTGATCTTCATCCCGCTGCTGATCGTCATGTTCATCATCCTGGTGGTGCGCTCGCTGTTCCTGCCCGGCGCGGTCGACGGCCTGGACGCGTTCTTCCAGCCCAACTGGGCGGCGCTCCTCGACGCGAAGGTGTGGATCGCGGCCTACGGGCAGATCTTCTTCTCCCTCTCGGTGGCGTTCGGCATCATGCTCACCTACTCCTCGTACCTGAAGAAGAAGACCGACCTCACCGGCTCCGGCCTGGTGGTGGGCTTCGCGAACTCGAGCTTCGAGATCCTCTGCGGCATCGGTGTGTTCTCGGCGCTGGGCTTCATGGCGCAGGCGCAGGGCGTCGCCGTCGACGAGGTCGTCGCCGACGGCGTGGGACTGGCCTTCATCGCCTTCCCGACCATCATCTCCGAAGCCCCGGCCGGTGCGCTCATCGGCGTGCTGTTCTTCGGCTCGCTGGTGCTGGCCGGCTTCACCTCGATGATCTCGATCGTCGAGGTGGTCATCGCCGCGATCCAGGACAAGTTCGGCATGGCGCGCGTCCCGGCGACCCTCGCGGTCAGCGTCCCGATGGCCGTGGTCTCCGTCGTGCTGTTCTCCACCACGATGGGCCTGCCGCTGCTGGACGTCATGGACAAGTGGGCCAACGAGTACGGCATCGTCGCGGCCGCCGCGGTGTCCACGATCGTGGTCTCCTACGTGGTGCGGGGCCTGCCCACCCTGCGCGACCACCTCAACCAGCGCGGCACCTTCCCGATCGGGAGGATCTGGATGCTGTGCGTGGCGGTGATCGCTCCGCTGGTGCTCGGCGTCTCGCTGGTCCTCAGCACGATCACGCTGGTCACCTCGGACACCACCTACAGCGAGTACCCCGCCTGGTTCAACCTGGTGTTCGGCTGGCTGATGGCGATCGGCCTGGTCGTCGTCGCGATCGGGCTCTCCCTGATCCCGTGGTCGACGGGCTCCAACTTGCACAAGGCGGATTCCGACGGCGACCCGATCGCCCCGGAGGCCGTCGCCGGCAAGGGCCTGGTGGTCGACCCCTCGGCCGCCACCCCGCACGAGCTGCGCTCAGCGCCGTGACCGAGCAGGCCCGGCTGCGCGACGCACAGCGCACCGCGGCCGGCCCCGCTCGCTCGTCCACCCCGTCCCCTGACCTCCAGGAGTGATCATGTCCGTCGCCTCCATCGTCATGATGATCGTCGCGATCGTCACCGTCTGGGGCGGCCTCGCCGCCGCCATCGCGAACCTCGCCCGCCACCCCGAAGCGGACGACTGAGCCCGATCCGGCCGGCGCCGATCGCCGACCGCGCCCGCGCCGGCGCCGGCGCATCCCGGCGCATGCCGGCCCGGGCAGGCGCATGGGGACCCATCCAGGCACACCCCCTCGCAATTTCTCCGCGCCAGGGACCTATGCGCCACCGCGCACCGGTCCCTGGCGCGCAGATCCTCAGCGACCGCCACGGCCCGCTCGGCACCGGCCCCGGACGCGCCGAATGTGACCTGTGCCGGTTCGGTTCGCACCACCGAATGGCGTCGGGTACGCTTA
>CAZHSL010000597.1:0-1919 GCA_964535185.1 uncultured Corynebacterium sp. | reverse complement strand
GCAGCGGCCCGTCGTGTCGCGTACGCCGCATCGGAGCAGGCGTCGGAGGCGTCGATCCGCGCGGATGGGTATGCTTTCCGTCGGGCAGTTCTCTGCCCGGGGCCCCCATCGTCTAGAGGCCCAGGACACCGGCCTTTCACGCCGGCGACACGGGTTCGAATCCCGTTGGGGGTACTCGCACCGGCCGCGACGGAGAACCCGTGGCGACCAGGCGAGACGGAAGTGCGAGACGGCTCACAGCGAAAGTGGTGCAGAGCCGCGAGAACGTCCGGTAGAGTTGTGCAGGTCGAAGCGAGCAGGAGAAGCGCGGAGACACGCAAGGCCCTGTAGCTCAGTTGGTTAGAGTGCCGCCCTGTCACGGCGGAGGTCGCCGGTTCAAGCCCGGTCAGGGTCGCCCCCGCGAGAAGGCCTCGGAACATGGTTCCGGGGCCTTCTCCGTTCCCACCGGGGGACGTCGGCCCCTACGCTCGAGGGATGAGCACCTCACTGCGCAACCACCGCATCCGTCTGGCCTCCCGCCCGCACGGCGCGCCCACCCCCGAGGACTTCCACCGCGACGTGGTCGACGTACCGTCCCCGCAGCCCGACCAGGTGCTGCTGCGCACCCGCTACCTGTCCCTGGATCCGTACGTGCGCGGCCGCATGAGCGCGGCGAAGTCCTACGCCGCGCCGATGGAGGTCGGGGACGTGATCGTGGGCGGCACGGTCTCCGAGGTGGTCGAGTCCGCGGCCGAGGGCTTCTCCCCCGGTGACACGGTGCTGTCCTACGGCGGCTGGCAGGAGTACAGCCTCGAGCAGGCCGACGGGCTGCGAAGGCTGGACCCGTCGGCCGCACCGGTCACGACCGCCCTGGGCGTGCTCGGCATGCCCGGCTTCACCGCCTACGCAGGGCTGCTCGCGATCGGCAGGCCGCAGCCCGGAGAGACCGTCGCCGTCGCCGCGGCTACCGGGCCGGTCGGCTCGGCCGTGGCCCAGATCGCGAAGCTCCACGGTGCCCGGACGATCGGCATCGCCGGCGGCGAGCGCAAGGTCGCCCGCCTGCGCGAGCTCGGTGTCGACGCCGCCCTCGACCACCGCGCCCCGGACCTGGCCGGACGCCTCGCCGAGGCCGCCCCGGACGGCATCGACGTGTACTTCGAGAACGTGGGCGGCGCCGTGTGGCAGGCCGTGCTCCCCCTGCTGAACGAGTTCGCGCGGGTGCCGGTGTGCGGCCTGGCCGCGCACTACAACCAGGCCTCGCTCCCGGAGGGTCCGGATCGCAGCGGGCAGCTGATGGGTGCCGTGCTCGCCAAGAGCCTCACCCTGCGCGGCTTCATCCAGCGGGAGTTCGTCCCGACCATGTTCGAGGACTTCCTGCGGGACATGACCGGCTGGGTCGCCGACGGGTCGGTGCAGCACACCGAGGACATCACCGACGGCCTGGACCGCGCGCCGGAGGCGTTCGTCGGCATGCTGCGCGGCGAGAACTTCGGCAAGGCGATCGTCCGGGTCTCCTGACCGCGGGCCGCTCCGCACGGCGGAGGGGCCGTGGCGTGCCTCTCACCCGGGGCACGAGGTTGGGAGCAGCCCGCGAAGGCTGTTAACCTTGTCCTCGGTCGCTCTCGGCGACCACGGCTCTGTAGCTCAGTTGGTAGAGCGTTCGACTGAAAATCGAAAGGTCACCGGATCGACGCCGGTCGGAGCCACCGCCCCGAAGCCCCCTGGTCCTTCCAGGGGGCTTCGGCGTTCCCGAGAGGTGCGGCCTCGGATGCCCGCCGGTCCCGGGGCGGATGCGGCAATCCCGCTCCTCGCCGGCCGCGCCCCCGTAGGCTGTCGGTCGGACCGCCCGGGCCGGGCCCGGGCACTCGAACCCCCTGGAGGACGATGATGTCTGCCGAGAACCCGGACCTCGAGATCGCCCAGGCGGCGACCCTGCGTCC
>CAZHSL010000596.1:0-1919 GCA_964535185.1 uncultured Corynebacterium sp. | reverse complement strand
CGCTCGGCGGTGGAGAGGCGGTGGGCGATGGTGATGGTGGTGCGGCCGCGGGCGAGACCGTCGATGGCCTGCTGCAGGCGCACGTCCGCGGCCGGGTCCACGGCGCTGGTGGCCTCGTCGAGCACGATGATGTCCGGGTCGGCGAGGTAGGCGCGGGCGAGGGCGACCAGCTGCCGCTCCCCCGCGCTGAGGGACTCGCCGCGCTGGCCGACGGGGGTGTCCAGGCCCTCGGGCAGTTCGTCGGCCCAGGGGCCCAGGCCCAGTTCGTCGAGGGCCCGGCGCATCTCCGCCTCGCTCGCGCCCGGCCTGCCGTAGTCGAGGTTCCCGGCCACGGTGGTGTCGAAGAGGAAACCCTCCTGCGGCACCATGATCACCCGCGAGCGCAGGGACGAGTACGGGATGAGGTGCAGCGGGATCCCGCCGATCAGGATCTCGCCCGAGGCGGGGTCCATCATGCGGGTCAGCAGCTTCGCGAAGGTGGTCTTGCCGCTGCCGGTCTCGCCGACGATCGCGATCCGGGAGCGGGCCGGCAGGTCGACGCTCAGCCCGTGCAGCACCTCGGGCCCGGTCGGGTACGAGTAGCGCAGGTCGCGGATCTCGATGTCCAGCAGGCCCTCGGGCAGCGCCTCCGCGCCGGGCACCGGCGCGTCCCGTCGGCCGGTGTGGGGGTCCATGGCGCCGGCGGGGTCGGCGACGTCGGCCGGGGTGTCGAGCACGCCCAGCACGCGCCGCCAGCCGGCCACCGCGTTCTGCGCCTGGGAGAGCATCTCGATGCCCATCCGCACGGGCTGGCTGAACAGGGAGACGAGGAAGACGAAGGCGACCACGCCGCCGGCGGTGAGATCGGCACCGGGCAGGTCGATGCCGAGCGCCCCGGTGCCCAGCACGATCCCGACCACGACCACCACGGCGGTGGCGAGTCCGTCGGCCGTCTCCGAGAGGAAGAAGGAGGCGGACTGCGGCTTCAGCACGGAGAACTGCGCATCGCGCACGTCGCGGACGCGAGCGGTCTGGGTGCGGCGGGTGCGGGACTCGATGCCGTAGGCGCGCACGGTGGCGGAGCCGACGAGCGCCTCGGAGACGGCGCCGAGCATGCGGCCCACCTCGGTGCGCACCTGCTGGAACCGTGCCCGGATCCGGCGCTGGAGGGTGCCCATGAGCAGCAGGATCGGGATGTAGCAGAGCCACACCACGATCGCCAGCGGCCAGGAGTAGAAGAGCATCACCGCGGTGGCGAGCAGCAGCTGCATGCTCATCACCACCAGCATGATGCCGCCGAAGCTCATGAACTGGCTGACGGTGTCGACGTCGCTGGTCACGCGCGAGACGAGCGCGCCGCGCTGCTCGGTGCCCTGGGTGAGCAGGGAGAGGTCGTGGATGTGGCGGAAGGCGCGCTTGCGCAGGGTCGCCAGCGACGTCTCGGCCAGGCGGAACAGCCGCCGGTTCATGACGATGTTGCACACGGCGGTGCTCAGCAGCACCAGTGCGGCCAGGGCGGCGGCACCGGAGACGAAGGCGAGGTCGGGGGTCGCGGGCTCGATGATGCCGCGGTCGAGGATGGACTGGACCGCGATCGGCACCACCACCTTGCCGGCCGTGGCGATGACCGCGAGCAGGATGGTGATCCACAGGCCCTGCAGGGCGTTCGGGGTGAGGGCGAGGCCGCGGCGCACCGTATGCAGCGCGGACTCCTCGGCGGTCGCCTCGGCACCGAGGGCGGAGGAGCTGGTGCGGGCGGCGGGAGCGGCGGTCATCGGCCCTCCTCCTCGTCGGTCGCGACGGCGGGCTGCGCCCCGGTCTCGGTGGGCACCTCGCACTCGCCGTCATCGCCCCCGGATTCCTCGTGGCGGTGGCGGTGGGCGCCGTGGTGCTCGACGGCGTCGGCGACGGTGCGGGCGCGGGCGGCGGGCACGGCGATC
>CAZHSL010000595.1:0-1924 GCA_964535185.1 uncultured Corynebacterium sp. | reverse complement strand
GCATCAGCATCGACAGCACCAGCGTGCCCGCGGCCAGCAGGTACGGGGCGCCGGCGGTGGTGGCCGCGGCGAGCGGCCCGGCCACGGCCGGGGCGACCGCCCCGCCCAGGAACCGCACGCCCGAGTACGCCGAGCTCGCCACGCCGCGCGGGAGGTCGGTGGCCTCCATGACCGTCTCGGTCAGCGCCGTGTTCATGATGCCCAGCAGCAGCCCGCCCGCCACGATCAGCACGATCATGCCGGTCATCGAGCTGAGCGCGAGGCTCATCGCCGCCATCAGCACCGTGAGCAGCCCCAGCGTGGTCAGCAGCGTGGGGATCAGGCCCAGCCGGCGGGTGAGCAGCGGCGCGACGAACACCGAGGTGATCGCGAGCCCCGTGCCCCAGCCGAAGAAGACCCCGCCGATGGCCAGCGCCCCGAACTCGAGGCCGTGCGCGGCGGCCGCCGCCTCCAGCGGGAACGGCGAGTAGGCCAGCAGCACGAAGAACGCGAAGTTGTAGAAGATCGCGGTGAGCGCGAGGGTGCGCAGCGCCGGATGGGCCAGGGCGCGCAGCGCGGCGAGAGGGGAGACGTGCGCGGGCTTCGCCTCCGGCCGCAGCAGCACCACGATCGCCAGGAAGCCCACGCCCATGAGCACCGCGGTGCCGGCGAACGGGGCGCGCCAGGACACGGCACCGAGCAGGCCGCCCAGCAGCGGGCCGACGGCCAGGCCGATGCCGAGCGCGGTCTCGTAGAGGATGATCGCGCCTGCGCTGGGCCCGGTGGTGGCGCCGACGATCGCGGCCAGGGCCGTGGAGATGAACAGGGCGTTGCCCAGGCCCCAGCCGGCGCGCAGGCCGATGATCTCCTCGACGCTGCCGGCCCCCGCGGCCAGTGCCGCGAAGGCCACCACCAGCAGCAGGCCGATCAGCAGGGTGCGCCGCACGCCCGCCTTCGAGGCGAACCAGCTGGTGAAGAACATGGCGAGCGCGGTGATGAACAGGTAGCTGGTGAACAGCAGCATCGCCTGGGACGGGGTGGCGTCGAGCTGGCTGCTGATGGCCGGCAGGATCGGGTCCACCAGGCCGATGCCCATGAAGGACACCGTCGCGGCGAAGGCGATCGCCCATACGGACTTCGGCTGGCGGAACGCCTCGCGCAGCGTGGGGGCGGCGGCCGGGGAGCCGGAAGCGGCGGTGGTCCGCTCGGGCGTCGAGGTGTCCGACGGGCCGACGGCGCCGGTCGGGCCGGATGGGGTCGTGGAGCGGGTGAGAGGTGAGGCCATGCGTGGTGCCCTTCGTGCGGGGGAGCGGTGCGGGGGCGGAGCGGAGACCGGGAGCGGCCGGTGGGGTCGGTGCCCGGGCGCGCCCGTCACCCGTCGTGGGCGTCGACCAGCCGTGCGAGAATCCCGGAGGCCCGTTCCAGGGCGGCCAGATCCTCAGCGGGCAGGGGATCGAGCAGTCCTCCCACCCCGACGGCCAGCTGCTCCCGCCAGGCGGCGAGCTGGGCGGAGCCCTGTGCGGTGGTGCTGATCAGCGAGGAGCGGGAGTCGGTGGGATCGGGGGAGCGCTCGACGAGGCCCTCCTCCTCGAGGCGCTTGATCACGGTGGTCGCCGTGGGGCGGGAGACCCGCTCGCGATCGGCGATCTCGCTCAGACGCAGCGGCCCGTGCCGCTCGATGGCCGCGACCACGCGCCAGGACACCGTCCCCACGCCCACCTCGGAGCGTCGGGCGGCCAGGCGGGCGAACTGCGAGCACACCAGCGCCAGGTGCTGGGGCAGCTCCGCGGAGGCGCCGGGGACGGGGGAGGGGGTCGGCACGTCGACCCACTGTAGTGAGCAATGCTAACTATCGCAAGGGGGGCGTTCCCGGTGACGGGGCCCGCTCGGCGCCGGAGAGCTTCAGTGGCTCGTTGGCTCGTTGGCTCGTTGGCTCGTTGGCTCG
>CAZHSL010000594.1:0-1926 GCA_964535185.1 uncultured Corynebacterium sp. | reverse complement strand
GCGCGAGGCGGTCGGTGACGAGCACGCCGCTGCGGGCGGCACGCTCGGTCGCGAGCGAGACGACCAGCGGGATCGCAAGCCCCAGGGCGTGGGGGCAGGCGATGACCAGCACGGTGACGGTGCGGATGACGGCGTCGTCGGGCATGCCCAGCAGCGTCCAGACGAGAGCGGTGAGCACGGCGGCGCCGAGCGCGAACCAGAACAGCCAGGCGGCGGCCTTGTCGGCGATGCGCTGGGCGCGGGAGGAGGAGGACTGCGCCTCGGAGACCAGGCGCTGGATGCCGGCGAGCGCGGTGCCCTCCCCCGTCCCGGTGACCTCGATGCGCAGGTTCGAGTCGGTCGCGACGGTCCCGGCGACGACGCGGTCCCCCGTCGTGCGCTCGACTGTCCGGGACTCGCCGGTGATCATCGACTCGTCGACGTCGGCGCGGCCCTCGACGACGGTGCCGTCGGCCGGGATCGACGCGCCGGGTCGGACCAGCACGAGGTCGCCCTCGCGCAGCTCGGACGGGGCGACGGTGACGATCTCGTCCCCCTCGATCCGCTCGGCCTCGTCGGGCAGGAGCGCGGCGAGGGAGTCGAGCGCGGAGGAGGTCTGCGCGAGGGAGCGCATCTCGATCCAGTGCCCGAGCAGCATGATCACGATCAGCAGCGCGAGCTCCCACCAGAACTCGAGCGAGTGGTGGAGCAGGCCGAGGGTGGAGCCCCAGGAGGCGAGGAAGGCGACGGTGATGCCGAGGCTGATCAGCAGCATCATCCCCGGCGTGCGGGAGCGCAGCTCGGAGAGCCCGGCGGTGAGGAAGGGCCGCCCGCCCCACACGTACATGACGGTGCCCAGCAGCGGCGCGACCCAGGCGAGGCCCGGCACGTCCGGGATCGCGTAGCCGATCAGGTCCGCGAACATCGGCGAGAGGCCGACGACGGGGATCGCGAGCACGAGCATGATCCAGAACAGCCGACGGAACTGCGCGACATGATCGCCATGCCCGCCGTGGCCCTGGTGCCCGCTGTGCTCGCCGTGGCCGTGGTGCCCGCCGTGCATGTCGTGAGCGCCGTGGGATGCGTGGTCATGGTCGCCATGCCCGTGGTGCTCGCTCCGGCCGTGGTGCTCCTGATGGTCGACGTGGCCCTCGTGATGCGTGCTCATGCCTCGACCGTATACCCCTAGGGGGTATCAGGGAAGGGGGTTGCCCCGCACATCACCACCCGCGCCTCGGAATCACCACCCGCACCCAGCATGACCACCCGCGCCCCGACATCACTGGCGCCCTGGCCGGACGCTCGCTCTCCGCGGCGCAGCCTCCGCGCATGACGCCAGTGATGCACCGAGCGCCACCGGACGCGCTTCACCCCACCTTCCCTTTCATCGCCGCCAAGCGATATGATCGCCGCATGGCGATGCCGATGGAATCCTCTCCCCCGCTCTTCGACGTGGACGAGTCCCAGGCCGCGCTCTTCCACGCCCTGGCGGAGCCGACCCGTCTCACGCTCCTCCAGCACCTCTCCACCGGGGAGCACCGGGTGCGGGACCTCGTGGACCACCTGCACTTGGCCCAGTCCACGGTGAGCAAGCACCTGGCCTGCCTGCGCGACTGCGGCCTGATCAGCAGCCGCAGCGAGGGTCGCGCCTCCTGGTTCTCGCTCACCGATCCGGAGCGGCTGCGCTCCCTGCTCGCTCTCGCCGCCGCGATGCTGTCCGGCGCGGGCGCGGCGCCGACGGTCCACGAGCACCTGCACGACCCGCGCGTCGGCGGCGGTCCGCTCGACGAGGACGGCCCGCGATGACCGCTTCCCACACCCACGGTCACGGCCACAGCCACGCCTCCCCGACCACGGCCCGCACCCGCCTCGCGATCGCCTTCGGCCTGACAGCCCTGATCGTCCTCGCGCAGGCCGTGGGCAGCGCGCTCACCGGCAGCCTCGCCC
>CAZHSL010000593.1:0-1932 GCA_964535185.1 uncultured Corynebacterium sp. | reverse complement strand
GAGCCGGTGCAGTTCACGCCGTGGGTGGAGCGGACCACCTTGTCGTGGCTCCAGCGCTCGCGGTAGAAGGAGTCGCCGCTGCGGCCGCCGACCTTGTGGGTCTCGCGGTTGTCCTCGCTGATCCGCTCCGCGCGGGAGAACATCTTCCGCGCCCCGATGAGGGCGTCGAACAGCGGGGAGTCGATGCCGGGACGGTCTGCACCGTCCTGCCGTACCTGGTGATCGTCGACGGTCATGAGATCTCCTCCTGGGAGCGGATGGGGGCGCGGAGCGGCGGGACGGGCGGAGCGGGGAGTCGGGGCGGGCTACCCGGCGGGGACCTGCTCGGCCCTGCGGGCGCCGCGGGCGATGGACACCGTCACCGCCATGGCGCCGAGGGTGGCCAGCAGCAGCAGGGCGATCCCGATCGAGTAGCTGCCGCTGAAGGTGTGGATCGCGGCCATGATCAGCGGCGGGACGAACCCGCCCAGGCCGCCGGCCGCGCCGACGAAACCGGTCACCGAGCCCACCACGGACGGATCGCTGGTCTGGGAGACCAGGGCGAAGACGGCGCCCGAGCCGAGGCCGAGGCCGGCGGCCATGACGATGAAGTCGATCGTGCCCAGCGGCATCAGGGCCGGCTGGAAGGCGAGCATCAGTGCCGCCGCGGCGACGGCGATGTACGAGTACAGAAGGGTCCGCACCGCGCCGATCCGATCGGACAGGATGCCGCCGAGGGGGCGCATGAGCACCGCCACGATCACGAACCCGGCCATGCGGAAGGAGGCGTCGGCGGCCTCGAGGCCGTACCAGTTCTGCAGCATCGTGGGCAGGAACACGGAGAACGCGACGTAGCCGCCGAAGGAGAGCGCGTACAGGTAGCAGGCCTGCCAGGTGACCTTGAGCTTCATGACCGCGAGCGACTGGGTGATGACGTTCTTGTGCGAGGGCTGCCAGGTGGGGGCGTTGTGCATGAGGAGCCAGGCGACCACGGCGTACACCACCAGCGCGATCGCGGTGATCACGAAGGGTGCGGCATCGCCCACGGAGTCCACCAGGGGCACCGTGGTGAAGGCGCTGATGGCGGTGCCGCCCATGCCCATGCCGTACAGCCCGGTGGCCATGCCCCGCTTGGCGGGCGGGAACCACGAGTTCACGTACGGGACGCCGATCGCGAAGGTGGTGCCGGCGATGCCGAGGAAGAATCCTCCGACGAGGAGGGTGGAGTAGTTGTACTGCCCGACGAATCCCAGGAAGAGCACGGGGATGACGGTGATCAGCGAGACCAGCGGGAACATGAGGTGCCCGCCGAAGCGGTCGCTGAGGCCGCCCATCAGGATCCGCCCCAGGGAGCCCACCAGCACCGGGATCGCGACGATCAGGGATGCATCGGTGGTCAGCTCCCGTGCGACGTAGACGGGGCCGAGCGGGCTGAGCAGCGCCCAGGCCCAGAAGTTCACACCGAATCCGAGCGTCACCAGCAGGAGCGCTCGCCAGGCGCCGTGCGGGACGGTGGTGGTGGACGGTGCAGTGTGCGCTGCGGGCGACGTGGTCATCGGATGGTTCTCCACGCTCGGGGGCCGGTGCGCGGTCGAGAACTGATCGACGGCGCAGTGCGGGAGTCTCTCCTGCACGACTCAAGGGTCCTCGGCCGCTGAGACCACTCTAGGGGACTTCGGTCCCGGAATGCGCGCATTCCGTGGAATGCGAGCGACCCCGCGGCAGAATGTCCTTCCACGGGGTCGGAGAAACTGCACGACGTGAATTCAGCAATGCCGGCCTCACGATATTCATGCGTGTGCGGGCGTCATTCGGGTGCGTCGAGCTCCAGGTCCACCATCAGCTCGGCGGCGATCGTCTCGAGGGCCTCGCGGACCCCGTCCTCGTCGGCATCGGCCGGCAGGCGCACCTCGGCCTCGGCCTCGAACAGCATCCCGCCGCCCTCCGGCGCCT
>CAZHSL010000592.1:0-1934 GCA_964535185.1 uncultured Corynebacterium sp. | reverse complement strand
TGGTCGTGGACCTCACCGGCGGCACCTTCGCCAACGGTCAGCTGTACGTGGCGCTCTCTCGCTGCACGAGCCTGGAGGGGCTGGTGCTGAAACGGGAGGTGCTGCCGCGGGACTTGAAGACCGATCAGCGAGTGCGACGCTATCTCGCGACCGGTGCGGCGCCGACGGAGGCGCTCGGCGAGGCGTACCTGTCTGTGCTCACCGTCGGCACCGTCGGAGATCGGTGGCGGCCCCGACCGGTGGAGATCGCGGTGGTGACCGACGACGGGGACGAGATCTCCACCGTCATCAACCCCACCTCGGATCTGTTCTCCGCGCGGGACGAGTTCGGGCTCACCACGCGGGACGTGCAGCTTGCGCCGCTGCTGGCCGAGGCGTGGCCGGCGCTGTCGGCGCTGCTGGCCGGCCGGGTGCCGGTGGGTGTCGGGGTGGATCGTCAGCTCGCGCACGTCGATTTCGAGCTGAAGCGCAACGGGATCGTGGAGCCGGTGCCGCTGGGGATCGAGGTGCCGGAGCGTCTGCTGACTGCCGAGGAGCGTCGGCGGCTCGCGGCGCCGACGGCGCTCGAACGGGCCCGCGCGATCCGGGATGCGGCCCGCCGGGTGCGGGCCGACGGCGGCGAGCTGCCGGGCACCGGGCTGGCGTTCCGGCAGGTCGCGACCGGGCACGGGTATCTGCTCGCGCGCGCGTCCGGGCCCTCCGGCACGACGGCGCCGACGGGCTTCGTGGTGGGCGGGAACCTCGGCGCGCAGGACGATGCCGCGGCAGTGCTCGCGCGTCTGCTCGAGCGGACCTGGCAGCGGGTGCTCTCCCCCGATGCGGAGGTGGTGGAGCGGCTGCGCGCGGTCGAGCAGCACTTCGGGGTGAGCGTGCTGCCGGAGGGCTTCGAGGCCGACGGGCCCGTCCTCGCGGCCGACGTGCTGGTTCCGGGCGCGAAGGTGTGCTTCTCCGGCACCGTCCGCTCCCCGCAGCACGGCTGGCTGGACAAGGAGGACCTGCACTCCATGGCCGAGGCGCGCGGGCTCGTGGCCGTCCCGAACCTGACGAAGGTGCGCACCGATGTGCTGGTGGTGGCCGAGGCAGGGTCGCAGTCCACGAAGGCGAAGAACGCGGCGCGGTGGGGCAAGCCGGTGCTGACGGCGGAGGAGTTCCTGGAGTGGGTGGGGTGAACGGTGTTGAGCCTCGCTGTCCTATCAGTAATAGACTCGATGGCGGTTCTTAACTGACTTGGAGCTGTTGTGTTGCACGCCGTCCCCGATGTCTCATTCGACGCAGGCGCAGATCCCTACCGACTGGCCGCACGCGGCGAGGAGATCGCCGTCGATTCCACGGGGGCCTGACGACCGCTCACCAGCCCGGCTCAATCTCTTTGGCATTGACATCAGTGCGATCGGCGGGTCCGTGGACCGCATCGGCCGATGGCCGTGTCACCCCCCGATCAGATCAGCTCGGCGTCGTCGATGAGGTAGGCCGGCACGGTGGTGCTGCCTCCGATCTGGGTGTCGTAGCTGAGGCTCCCGCCGATCGTGACCCACAGCGTGACCTCGTCGTCGGCGACGAACGGGTCGAGCACCGGGCAGTCCGATTCTCCGTCGCCGGCGAAGCCGACGGAGTTGTGCTCGTAGTCGTACCAGTCGTCCTGCGGGGTGTGAGAGATCGAGACGCGCACGAAGCACTTCCCGGTCGCGGCGTCCAGCTGGGTGATCTGGCCGTGGACGACGACCTGGCGGCCGATGTGGTCGTCGGGCGCCTTGACGATCTGGGCGAGCTCGCGCTCGTCCAGCTCCTCGTACGTGCTGCGGTCAGGTGCCGCGGTCGGAGCCGGGGCCGGCTCCTCGGTGGGCTCCGACTCCTCGGTGGGCTCCGGTTCCGGGTCGGAGGCCGGGGTGGTCTCCGCCTCGGTGGTGGCCGGCTGCTCGTCCGCTGTGGTGGTC
>CAZHSL010000591.1:0-1937 GCA_964535185.1 uncultured Corynebacterium sp. | reverse complement strand
CCTGGACCCGGGCGACGAGCTCACGCACGCTGAACGGCTTGGTGAGGTAGTCATCCGCCCCCACCGACAGCCCCACCAGGCGGTCCACCTCCTCGGATCGCGCCGTCGTGATCAGCACGTAGCAGTCCGAGAAAGTGCGGATCCTGCGCATCACCTCCAAGCCATCTAAACCAGGCAGGCCGAGATCGAGGACGATCACGTCCGGCGCCAGGGCACGGGCCATCTCCACCGCCTCTGGACCGCTACGCGCGCTCGCAGTCGCGTAGCCGGCCTTCGCGAGATACGCCTGGACGACGTCCGACAGCGCCGCTTCGTCCTCGACGACGAGAACCATCGCTGCTGCTCGATCCGTTTCATTCTTCATGGCTCCAGTCTGGTCTTCGTTCCTGGAGATCGCGCGTCTACAGAGGTGCAGGCGGACTATCTGGACCAGATCTTGAGGAACTCTCGACGAGAACTTCGCCCGCCCCGGGGAACCTGGTGGGGACCACGTCGCGTACGAACTCGACCCACCAAGGAGACCCTCGATGATGCCTACCGATGCGATGTCGTGGCTGGTATGGGTGATCGTCGCCGGTCTGCTCGCCCTCCTCTGGGCCTCGGCACTGCTGCTGGCACGCACCGTGCTGCCCGGGTGTCCACCCGCGCGCAGGATGAGAACGAGGCGATCGGAGAACTCTCACTGCGTCTCGCTCGAGAAGAGATCACGACCGTCGAGTTCGAACAACGGCGACAACTGGGCATGGACGACTGTCGGCCATGACCCCCTCCCTCCAGAAGGACTGCACCTGTGAAGAGTATTTCCCGCCGCACTGTGTTCACCGGAGGTCTCGGTGCGGCAGCGCTGACGCTCGCGGCCTGCGGCAACCGCACCACCCCGACTGAGGCGGGGACCTTCGCACCGCCTCCTGCCCTGACGCCGAAGGCCGGTCAGAACGTCGTCACCCAGACCCTCACCGCGGCGCCGACGACCGTGGACCTCGGAGGGAAGACGGTCTCGACCTGGGCATACGGCGAGACCCTCCCCGGGCCACCGATCCGCGCCACAGCCGGCGACCTCCTGCGCATCACGCTCGAGAACCGGCTGCCGGAGACCTCCACGATCCACTGGCACGGCATCCGTCTGCACAACGCCGCCGACGGGGTGCCCGGCATGACTCAGGACCCGGTCGAGCCGGACACCTCCTACACCTACGAATTCGTCGCCCCCGACCCCGGCACCTACTTCCTCCACTCCCACGTCGGATTGCAACTCGACCGCGGGCTCTACGCCCCACTGATCATCGACGACCCCGACGAACCCGGGGACTACGACGCGGAATGGATCGTGACCCTCGATGACTGGATCGATGGGACCGGGCAGACCCCCGATGAGGTCCTGGCCGCGCTGACCAGCGCCGGGCCCTCAGATACCGGCGGCATGGAACACGGCAACATGCCCATGGGCGACGACACCGCCGACGGTGGATCCGGAGGCATGGATCACGGCGGCATGCCGATGGGGAACGCACCCTGGGGAGACGCCGGTGACGTGGCCTACCCCCACTTCCTCCTCAACGGCCGGATCCCCGAAGCACCGCAGATCTTCGACGCGAAGCCCGGCCAGCGCGTGCGCATCCGCATGATCAACGCCTCCGCCGACACCATCTTCGCTCTCGCGCTCGGCGACCACGACCTCTCCGTCACCCACTCGGATGGATTCCCCGTCGAACCGGTCACCGCCAAGGCGCTCTATCTCGGCATGGGCGAACGGTACGACGTGGTGGCCACCGTGAAGGACGGCATGTTCCCTCTGGTGGCCCGTCCCGTCGGGAAACCCAGCGGCGGCCAAGGGCTCGCCGTGCTGAGGACCGGTGCCGGGGAAGCGCCCGCTGCGGACGTCCAGGTCCGGGAGCTCGATGGGGAGGTCCTCATCGGATCCACTCTGGAACCGGCCG
>CAZHSL010000590.1:0-1941 GCA_964535185.1 uncultured Corynebacterium sp. | reverse complement strand
CGGCGCGGCGTGTGAGGCGCGAGGCCAGCAGCGGGAACACGAGCACCGTGAGCGCCCCGCCGGTGACCATCACGGAGGCGGTGGTGACCGAGATCAGGCCCGAGGTCGAGGCGATCTGGGTGACCGCCACGATGATCGGCAGCCCGGTCGCGGCGTACAGGCCCAGCGCCACCTTCTCCCGACGGGTCTCCAGGCCCGAGCCGGTGGGGGTCCACAGCTCGCGCGCGATCACCGGGAGCCCCCGCACCACCGCGATCATCGCCACGAACCCGAGCAGCAGCGGCCAGGCATCGAGCACGGCGATCACGTCGATGCTCATGCCGCTGGTGAGGAAGAAGACCGGGATCAGCAGGCCGAACCCCAGCACCTCGACCTTGTGCATGATCTCCTCGACGTGCTCCGGTGCGCCGCCGCGCAGTGCGGCGTGCAGCAGCAGACCGGCCGCGAACGCCCCCAGGGCCACGTCGAGCTCGAGCACCGCCGTCAGCAGCATCAGCGAGATCATCACCCACACGGTGATCCGCACGATGGTCTGCATCGTCGAGTCGGAGGCGGCGGCGAAGGCCCGGCCCAGCAGCGGCACCCGACGGAAGATCCGCGCGGGGACGGCCACGATCACCACCGCCAGCACCGCGAACAGCACCAGCACCGCCGCCGCCTGGACGGTGGCGCGCGTGGTCAGCAGCAGCGACATCGCGACCACGGGCAGCAGCTCGCCGTAGGCGCCGTGGATCATGGTCGCCCTGCCCAGCGGGGCGCCGAGCACACCGGAGTCCTTGAGAATCGGCAGCAGGGTGCCCAGCGCCGTGGAGGTCGCGGCGATGCCCAGCACGGCAGCGACCTGCCAGTCCCCCGCGGTGATCAGCAGCCCGGCGCCCACGCCCAGACCCATGCACAGCAGCCAGGTCAGGGCGGTGCTGCGCCCCGCACGGCTGCGCATGTCCGACGTGTTCACCTCGAAGCCGGCCAGCAGGAACAGGAACCCGAGCCCGAGCTCGCGCAGGAAGTCGACCGCCTCGGTGGCATGGGCGAGGCCCAGCATGTTCGGGCCGATCACGATGCCCAGCACCAACAGCCACACCACGTCCGGGACGGTGCGTCGCGTCGCCAGCGCGAGCACCGGGGCGAGCACCGCCGCGGTGGCGATCCACCACATCGACTGCAGGTTCTCGAGCAGGATCGTCGACGCGTGCATGGGCGAAGACTACGTGCCCCACGCCTGGACAGGGCCGGGCGGGCCGCCGGGTCCGCTCCGCTCAGTCCAGCGGCGCTGCGCCTGGCGCCCCCCTGGCTCCCCGGCCTCCCGCCCACCCGGCTGGCGCCCACGACGCCCGCCAGGCGCCGACACACCGCCCCATTCCCCCGATCCCGCCCGCTGCCGGTCCGTATCGGAAGAACGGAGCGGCGCGCCCCGCCACAGAGCCCTGGCCCGCCCCCAACGCCCGCCTGGTGCCGACACACCGGCCCATTCCCCCGATCTCATCCGCTGCTGGACGGTATCGGGGGAACGGATCGGCACGTCCTGTCGCGGGGCCTGCCCCGCCCCGTCGCGGAGCCTGTCCCGCCCCGTCGCAGGGCACCGGATCGCTCTGCCGCCCCGTCGGCCCCGCTCAGTGCCGCCCGGCGTCGGAGCCGAGGGCGAAGGTGCCCTGGGCGCGGCGTCGGCCCTGGACGGGGTGATCGGGCACGATCTCGTCGAGGAACCGGTAGCCGCCGCGGGTGTAGGCGGCGCGCAGGTCACCGCCGTCGGCCGCGGAGCTGAGCGAGTGCCACCAGTCCATGATGTCGCCCCAGCCGGGGGCGGCGAGCGAGCCGCCGAACTGCTGGACCGCGAGCGCCGAGCACAGCGAGGAGAACTTCAGCCGCTCCTCGAGGGGCCAGCCCGTGAGGGTGCCCAGCACGATCGCGGCGGCGAACACGTCCCCGGCGCCGGTGGTGTCG
>CAZHSL010000589.1:0-1951 GCA_964535185.1 uncultured Corynebacterium sp. | reverse complement strand
AGGCCTGACGTGGTCGGCGGAGGCCTGACGCTGACCGCGGACTACTCGGCGGAGTCCGCGGAGGAGGCTCCCGCGTCCGCGGAGCGGCGGGCGGCCACCGCGTCATCGAGCCGCTCCCGGGCGCCGTCGAGCCACTGCTGGCACCGTCGGGCGAGCATCTCCCCGCGCTCCCACAGACCGATCGAGTCCTCGAGCCCGCCCTGTCCGGATTCCAGGCGGCGCACCACCTCGACGAGCTGGTCGCGGGCCGCCTCGTAGGACAGCTCGGCGATGTCCGCGGGCAGCGGCTGCGCCCCCTCGGCGGGGGTGACGGTGCCGGAAGGTGCCTCGTTGGGGTCGCCCTCGATGGCGGTGAGGTCGTTCTCGGGGCTGCTGTGCGGGGTCATCGGGGCTCCTCGGTGGGCTCGGACGGGACGGACGGGGACGGCTGCGCAGGATCGGACGGGACGGACGGGGACGGCGCTGCCGGTGCGGACGGCTGCGGGGGCGGGGTGTACGGGTCGGACTCGGTCCGCTCGGCCCCGAAGCGGCCCCCGGCCACCCGCACCGAGAGGGCCTGGCCGATCTCGGGCTGGTCGGGGGAGCGGATGATCGTGCCGTCCGCGTCCTGGACCACGGCGTAGCCGCGCTCGAGCGTGGCCAGCGGACTCAGTGCGCGCACCTGCCGGCCCAGGTGGTCGACCTCGTCGGCCGCGCGGTCCAGCCGGGAGCCGATCAGCGTGCGGGCCAGGGCGATGCGCGAACGGATCTCGTCGGCCCGGCCGGCGAGGATCGTGGACGGGTCCTCGAGGACGGGGCGGGAGCGCATCGCGTCCAGCGCGGACTGCTCCCGTTCGATCCGTGCCCGGATCGCGGCGCGCAGTCGCGTGCGACCCAGCTCCAGCTGCTCCACCTCGGCGATGATGTCCGGGACGACGCGCTTGGCGGCGTCGGTGGGGGTGGAGGCGCGCACGTCCGCGGCGAGATCGATCAGCGGGGTGTCGACCTCGTGGCCGATCGCCGAGACGATCGGGGTCCTCGCGCCCGCGACCAGGCGGGTGAGCTGCTCGTCCGAGAAGGGCAGCAGGTCCTCGAGCGAACCGCCGCCGCGGGAGATGATGATGACGTCGACCTCGTCGAGCTCGTCCAGCTCGCGCAGCGCCGCGGAGACCTCGCGCACCGCCCGGTTGCCCTGCACCGCGACCTCTCGGATCGCGAAGCGCACCGCCGGCCAGCGGCGACGGGCGTTGACCACCACGTCCCGCTCCGCGGCGGACTCGCGACCGCAGATCAGCCCGACCGTGCGCGGCAGGAAGGGCAGCGGCTGCTTGCGGGAGGAGGCGAACAGCCCCTCGGCCGACAGCACCCGCTTGAGCTGCTCGAGCCGGGCCAGCAGCTCGCCCAGGCCCACCGGGCGGATGTCGTCGGCCTCCAGCTGGAGGCTGCCGCGCTTGGTCCAGAACGTCGGCTTCGCATGGACCACGACGCGCGCCCCCGGCACCGGCTCGACGGGCAGGGCGCGCAGCACGTGCTCGCGGACCGGGACCGAGAAGGACATGTCCACGTCGACGTCCCGCAGGGTCATGAAGCTCAGCCCGGCTCCGGGGCGGCGGTTGAGCTGGACGATCTCGCCCTCGACCCACAGCGGCGACATCCGCGCCACGTACTCGCCGACCTTCACCGACAGCTGCCGCAGGGGCCAGGGATTCTCCGCCGTGGTCTGCGCGGCGGTGGCGGCGAGGGCGGGCCGCGGCGTCGCGGCGGCACCCGCATCCGGGCCGGGAGGGGTCTGCGTCATGGGTCCACTCTGGCACGAGCTCCCGACAGCCCGCCGACGGCGGACGGCGGTGTGGATGCGGGAGCCCTGTGGAGGGATGGTGAGTCTTGCCCCACCGCCCTCCCACCAGGGCGCTTCCGCTCCTACGATGGGAGGCGTGAGCACCGGAACCGTCCTTCTTGCCGAGCCGCGCGG
>CAZHSL010000588.1:0-1953 GCA_964535185.1 uncultured Corynebacterium sp. | reverse complement strand
CGGCAGGTCGGCGCGTGCGAGCACCTCTCCGAACGCACCACGCTCCTCGGCCCGGTGGATCGCCGACGGCGTCGTGCCGACGATGGGCACGCCCTCGGCCTCCAGCGCCCGCGCCAGCCCGAGGGGCGTCTGACCGCCCAGCTGCACGATCACGCCCGCCACAGGACCGGCCGCCTTCTCCGCCTCATACACCTCGACCACGTCCTCGAAGGTGAGCGGCTCGAAGTAGAGGCGGTCGGCGGTGTCGTAGTCGGTGGAGACGGTCTCCGGGTTGCAGTTGACCATCACCGTCTCGTAGCCGGCCTCGGAGAGCGTGGTCGCCGCGTGCACGCACGAGTAGTCGAACTCGATGCCCTGACCGATGCGGTTGGGCCCGGAGCCCAGGATCAGCACCTTCGGCTCGTCCGCCTGCACCGCCACTTCCGACTCCGGCTGCGGCGCCAGCTCGTAGGTCGAGTAATGGTACGGCGTCCGCGCCTCGAACTCGGCGGCGCAGGTGTCGACGGTCTTGAACACCGGGCGCACGCCCAGGCGGTGCCGCAGCTCCCGCACACCGTCCTCGCCGGCCAGCTCCGGGCGCAGGGCGGCGATCTGGCGGTCGGACAGGCCGGCGTTCTTCATCGTCCGCAGCAGCGGCTCGTCCACCACCGGGGCGTCGATGATCCGGGTCCGCAGCTCGACGAGGCCCTCGACCTCGGCGATGAACCACGGGTCGATCCCGGACGCCTCGTGCACCTGCTCGACCGTCGCTCCCATCCGCAGCGCCCGGTCCACGTCGTAGATGCGTCCATCGGTGGGGACGCGGAGCCGGTCGAGTGCGGCCCCGGCCGTGTCGCCGTCGAGGTCGGGGATGGTCCAGAATCCGGTGCCGCCCTGTTCCAGCGAGCGCAGCGCCTTGCCCAGCGCCTCGGAGAAGCTGCGGCCGATGGCCATCGCCTCGCCCACCGATTTCATGGTGGTGGTGAGCGTGGGGTCGGCGCCCGGGAACTTCTCGAAGGCGAAGCGCGGGGCCTTGACGATCACGTAGTCCAGCGTCGGCTCGAACGAGGCCGGTGTCTCGCCCGTGATGTCGTTGACGATCTCGTCGAGCGTGTAGCCGATGGCCAGGCGGGCGGCGATCTTGGCGATCGGGAACCCGGTGGCCTTGGAGGCGAGTGCGCTCGAGCGGGACACCCGCGGATTCATCTCGATGACGGTCATCCGGCCGTCGGCCGGGTTGACGGCGAACTGGATGTTGCAGCCGCCGGTCTCCACGCCCACCGCCCGCAGGATGTCGATCCCCAGGGTGCGCATGCGCTGGTATTCGCGGTCGGTCAGCGTCATGGCCGGGGCCACGGTCACCGAGTCGCCGGTGTGCACGCCCATCGCGTCGACGTTCTCGATGGAGCAGACGATGACGACGTTGTCCTTGCCGTCGCGCATCAGCTCCAGCTCGTACTCCTTCCAGCCGAGGATGGACTCCTCGATGAGCACGTTCGCCGTGGGCGAGGCGTCCAGGCCGCCGCCGGCGATCCGCTCGAGGTCCTCGTAGGAGTAGGCGAGCCCGGAGCCCAGGCCGCCCATGGTGAAGCTGGGGCGCACGACCACGGGAAGGCCCAGATCCTCGACGGTCTGGTGGACCTCGTCCATCGTGTAGCAGACGCGGGAACGGGCGCTCTCCCCGCCGACCGACTCGACGATGTCCTTGAACGTCTGGCGGTCCTCGCCGCGCTGGATGGCGGGGATGTCGGCGCCGATCAGTTCGACACCGTGCCGTTCGAGGATGCCCTCCTCGTCGAGCTTGACGGCGGTGTTCAATGCCGTCTGGCCGCCCAGGGTGGCCAGCACCGCGTCGACAGGATGGCCCTGTTCGCGTTCACGGACGAAGATCTTCTCGACGAACGCGGGGGTGATCGGCTCGACGTAGGTGGCGTCGGCGAACTCCGGGTCGGTCATGATCGTGGCCGGGTTGGA
>CAZHSL010000587.1:0-1956 GCA_964535185.1 uncultured Corynebacterium sp. | reverse complement strand
GGTAGAAGCGGGAGAAGCCCTCGCCGTCGTCGATCGCGGGGCTGCCGTGCTCGAGGACGTCGAGGTAGGAGCCGGGCGCCATGTCCACCGCGTCCTCGGCGGTGAGGCCACCGGTGATGGGCCGGCCCTGGGTCGCATAGCCCTGGATCGCACGGGTCATCTTCACCAGCAGCTCATCCCGCAGCGTCTCCGCATCGGTGGCGTCGGCGAAGGTCCCTCCGGTCGCGTCCGCGATGCAGGCCAGCTCGCTGCGCGCCTCCTCGTCGACCTTGAAGCCGACGGTGTGGATGCGCAGCTCGGGGTGATCCTGGGCGAGATCCGCGGCGACCTCGCACGGCGGCGGACCGCCGCACTCGTCGATGCCGTCGGAGATCAGCACGATCGAGCGCATCTCCGCCTCGGGCAGAGCCGCGGCGGCCTTCTGCAGCGAGAGCCCGATCGGGGTGTACCCCGAGGGCCGGACGCCCTCGACGGCGCCGAGCAGCCCGTCGCGGTCGAGACCGGTCGGCTCGACCAGGGTCCTCACGTCCTGGCAGGCGGCCTCCGGGTCGGCGGCGGTCTCGGGATCGGAGTTGCCGTAGGTCATCAGGCCGACGGCGGCGTCCTCGGGGAGCATCGGCACCAGGGAGGTCAGGGCCTCCTTGGCGACGTCCATCCGGGTGCGCCCGCCCACGTCGTCGTTCGCCATCGAGCCGGAGGCGTCCAGGACCAGCATCGACGGGGCGGTGCGCCCCGTGTTGTAGCCCTCGGCGCGCGCCTGCGGGATGCCCGCCGGGGACAGCACCGTCAGGGCCCCGAGCAGCAGGGCGACGAGCACGACGGCGGACGGGCGGGACAGCGGGCGGCAGGTCACCGGACCATCATGCCGAAGACGGCGCGGTGCCGTCGGGCGCTGTCCGGGATGTCCGCGTAACCGGGGCGGGCCCCGGCCGGCTCAGGACTCCGCGGTCGCGGCCTCCCCGGTGGGCTTCGTGCGGGTGTCGACGGCGCCGCGGCTCTTCATCTCCTGGCGCAGCTCGCGAGGCAGGGAGAACATGAGGTCCTCGGTGGCGGTGCGCACGGGCTCGACGTTGCCGTAGCCGCGGTCGGCGAGCACGTTCAGCAGCTGCTGGACCAGGACGTCCGGGACCGAGGCGCCGGAGGTCACGCCGACGGTCTCCACACCCTCGAACCATTCGTCGCGCAGCTCGTGGACGGAGTCGATGCGGTGCGAGGCCTTGGCCCCGGCCTCCTTCGCGACCTCCATCAGCCGCACGGAGTTCGAGGAGTTCGGCGAACCGACCACCAGCACGAGGTCCGCGTCCGGGGCGATCTTCTTGATCGCGACCTGGCGGTTCTGGGTGGCGTAGCAGATGTCGTCGCTGGGCGGGGACTGCAGCGTCGGGAAGCGTTCGCGCAGCTTGTCGACCGTCTCCATCGTCTCGTCGACGCTGAGCGTGGTCTGCGAGAGCCACACGACCTTCTCCGGATCGCGGACGGTCACCTTGTCGACGTCGTCGGGCGAGTTGACGACCTGCACGTGATCGGGGGCCTCGCCGGCGGTGCCCTCGACCTCCTCGTGGCCCGTGTGGCCCACCAGCAGGATGTCGTAGTCCTGGCGGGCGAACCGCACCGCCTCCTTGTGGACCTTGGTGACCAGGGGGCAGGTCGCATCGATGGTGCGGAGGTTGCGCTCCTCGGCCATCTCGCGGACCTTCGGGGAGATGCCGTGGGCGGAGAAGATGACGAGCGAGCCCTCGGGGATCTCGTCGACCTCCTCGACGAACACGGCACCCTTCTCCTTCAGGCGGTCGACCACGAACTTGTTGTGGACGATCTCGTGGCGCACGTAGATCGTCTCGTCGTAGTGCTCCAGGGCGCGTTCGACGGCGACGACGGCGCGGTCGACTCCCGCGCAGTACCCGCGCGGCTCGGCAAGAAGGACGGTTCCGGTGCTCACGCCTCCCATCGTAGGAG
>CAZHSL010000586.1:0-1972 GCA_964535185.1 uncultured Corynebacterium sp. | reverse complement strand
TGTTCGCGCCGCTGGGGCTGATCCTGCGGGGCGTGTTCCGGCAGGACACCACCACGTCGCTGGCGCTCGCGGTGCTGCTGTCGGCGCTGATCGAGGTCACCCAGTTCACCGGCGCGTTCGGGCTCTACCCGTGCGGGGTGCGGATCGCGGACATCGAGGACCTGCTGGCCAACGCGTTCGGCGCCTGGGCGGGCGCGCTGCTCGCCCCGCTGCTGACCCGGTGGCGGGTGCCGCTGTTCGCGCGGGAGGAGCGTCCCCGGAGCGACGGGTCGCGGGCCGGCGGCACCGACGAGGTCGAGGACCTGTTCCGCCGGGAGCCCTGAGCCCGTCAGGGGGCGGCGCGCTCGCGCCACATCGGTCGCAGCACCGGCCCCTGCCCCGGGAGCTCGAGCGGGGCGCCGTGGTCCCGGAACCCGTGGCGCACGTAGAGCCGGCGGCTGGCCGGGGTGGAGGCCTCCAGGTGCACGGGCAGCCGGAGCTCCTCGGCCCGGGCCAGACCGGCGGTGAGCATCGCTCCCCCGGCGCCGCGCCCGCGCTGCCCGGGCAGCACGGCCATGGAGGAGAGGTGGAGGTGGGGGACGTCGGGGCGCGCGCCCTCGGTGGCGTCCTCGAGCACGGCCAGGCGGCGTCCGACGGGGTCCTCGTCCGTCCCGGCCCCGCTCCCGGACCGGGGCGCCGCCTCCTCCGGCGCCTCGGCCCGTGGGATCCAGAACGAGACGGCGATCGGTGCGCCGGTGCCGGTGACGGCGAGGAGCACGGTCTCCGCGGCGATCGCGTTCTCGAGCGGAGCGACGAACATGGTGCGCATCTGCGCCGGCCGGGTCGCGGGATCGGGCAGGAGCCAGGTGATCACGGCCTCGTCCGCGAAGGCCTCGAGGCACAGCGCCGCCACCTCCTCGCGATCGGAGGGCACGGCGAGGCGGGCGGTGGTGGTCGGTGCGGTCATGGCTGCTCCTTGGACGGTGCGGGGTGCTGGTGCCCAGACTCGCCCGACGCAGCGGCACCGCTACAGTGGTTTCGTCACACGGAATTCGCGACGAAAGGCCTCGGCATGACGTGCGCGGAGTGCGGACGGAGCTGGTCCGCCCCGCAGCGGACGGGCCGGCCGCGCCGGTACTGCTCACGCTCGTGCCAGGCGCGGGCCTATCGCCGCCGGCGGGATCGGGGACGGCTGAGCGCGGCCGGGCGTCCGTCCTCGGGCGGCCGGGAATCCGCGGCGATGCTGGAGGGGGCGATCGCCCTGGCCGACGCCGAGGGGCTCGAGGCCGTCTCCCTGCGCGCGGTCGCGGAGCGGGCGGGGCTGTCCCTCACCGCCGCCCAGCGGGAGGCCGGCAGCCGCGACCAGCTGGTGTCGCTGATGGTCCACCGCGTCCTCGCACGTCCTCGCACGCCGTCGACCGAGGCCGGGGAGCCGGTGGAGCTGCTGAGGCGCCTCGCGGAGAGCGAGTGGAGCTCCTATCGCGCACATCCCTGGCTGGTCGACGTGCTGGCGAGCACGCGACCGCCGCTGGTCCCGGCCGTCCTGGACGCCTCGCGGGCCGCCGTGGAGGCGTTCGTCGCGCTCGGCCTCGACACCGACACCGCGCTCACCCGCTATCTCGCCTTCAGCGGTTACCTCCAGGGCATGGCGCTGCTGCTGGCCACGGAGGAGCGCGAGTCCTCGCGCTCGGGCACCTCGCTGCGCGCCTGGTGGGCCGAGGAGGCCCGTCGCCTGGACCGCACCGGTGCGCTGCGGAGGAATCCGTGGCTCGACGAGCTCAGCACCCGGCCGGCGGCCGACGGCTTCGACGTGGACGCCGCCTTCCGCGAGGGGCTCGACCTGGTGCTGCGCGGCCTGACCCCTCCCGTCAGGCCGTGACGCTCAGCGTCGAGCGGGCATCGGCGCCGCGGCGCACGTGGATCTGTTCGGCGATCTGCGCCTTCATGTCGCCGACGTGGCTGACGATCCCGATCACCCTCCCGCTCTCGGCGA
>CAZHSL010000585.1:0-1975 GCA_964535185.1 uncultured Corynebacterium sp. | reverse complement strand
CCATGACGGAACGCACCACGTACCTCCTGGTGGACGGCGAGAACATCGACGCCACGCTCGGGGTCTCGGTCCTCGGCCGACGCCCGCAGCCCGAGGAGCGCCCTCGCTGGAACAAGCTCCTCCACCATGCCGAGATGTCGTGGCACCAGCCCGTGACCGGGCTGTTCTTCCTCGCGGTCGAGGACAGCCTGCCCTCGGGCTTCGTCCAGGCGCTCATCGCGATGGGCTACAAGCCGATCCCGCTGCGCGGCGAGGGCAAGATCGTGGACATCGCGATCCAGCGCACCGCCGAGGCGCTCGAGTCGCGGCCGGCCGATGTCATGCTGGTCAGCCACGACAAGGACTTCGTCCCTCAGATGGAGGACCTCGCCGCGGATGTGGAGCGGCGGACCGCGATCATCGGCTTCCGCGAGTTCATGGCCGCGGACCTGCAGGAGATCCCGGGGATCGAGTTCCACGACCTCGAGTACGACGTCCACGCCTTCACCAGCCGCCTGCCGCGCGTGCGGATCATCGAGATCGACGAGTTCGACCCGCTCGAGTTCATCTGATCCGCGTCATCGACCGTCGGCCAGCACCTGGTCGACGAAGTCGATGACGTCGGCGAGGACCTCCTCGCGGTTCGTCTCATTGAAGATCTCGTGCTGCGCGCCCGGGTAGGTCTTCGTGCGCGTCGCCGGGCCGCGCAGCGTCCTCAGCCCCTCCCAGCTGGCCGGCAGGGGCACCAGACGGTCGTCCTCCCCGTGCAGGTAGAGCAGCGGGTGCTCCCCGACGCTGCCGGCCTCGGTGATCGTGCGCATCGCCTGCTGGAACCCCTCCAGGGTGGGACGGACGAAGTCCCCGTGCCACACCAGCGGGTCCGCGGCGTAGTCGGCTCCCACCGCGGGGTCGCGCGAGAGGGTGGCGGGGTCGATCGGGTTCGAGGGGATCTCCTCGAGCTCGAGCAGCTGATCGACGATCGCCCAGGAGCCGAGCACCGGGCCGGACAGCACGGTCGCGGCCACCGCGTCGGCGTGGAGCTGCGTGTAACGGGCGGCGATGAGCCCGCCCATGGAATGGCCGATCAGCACCACGGGCAGTCCGGGATGCCGAGCGGCGGCGTACTGGACCACGAGGTGGAGGTCCTCGACGACGGGCTCGAAGTCGCCGATCAGCACCCGTTCCCCGTCGCTGCGCCCGTGCCCGGCATGGTCCGCAGCGACGACGGCGGCGCCCGCGGCGTTCAGCCGGCCGGCGACCCAGTGGTAGCGACCCGTGTGCTCCCCGTAGCCGTGGGCGAGCACCGCGACCCAGCGCGGCTCGCCGGCCGGCCAGCAGCGGCCCACAAGGGTTCCGCCATGGCCGGTGAGGGTGAAGTCCGTGGAGGCGGCGTCGCTCATGGGACCATCATGCCCCGAGCAGCCCCACCGGGTGGAGGGAAGTCGGACATGAAGAACCCCGGTCCACCTGGGTGAACCGGGGCAATCCCTGCGGTGCGCGAGGGGGGACTTGAACCCCCACGCCGTCTCCGGCACACGGACCTGAACCGTGCGCGTCTACCAATTCCGCCACTCGCGCATTTCTTCGGCACCGGGAACAAGTCACCGAGGCCGAAGGTTCCCTCAGGTTACCCCCGCAGAACCGTCAGCCCAAGCCGAGACCGCACACAGTAACGAAGGACACGTCCGGCGCGCCACCGCGAGCGGTTCAGCGCATGGTCTCCGCCTCCGCGAAGGCCTCCTCGATGTCGCTCGGGTCGATCCGTCGGCGGGCGACGGCGACGTACAGCACCGTCGCGACGAGCACCGCCGGCACTCCCACGAGCGCCGCGATCTGCATGCTGGGCCGCACCGCGATCGTGCCGAACACGGCCGCCAGGCCGATCAGGCCGACGACGGCGCCTCCGATGCCGCCGGGCATCCGGAATGTGGCGCCGGTGACGCGGCGGCGCCGGAACGCGATGTAGGCGCACAGGATCAGCGCCCACACCAGGATC
>CAZHSL010000584.1:0-1988 GCA_964535185.1 uncultured Corynebacterium sp. | reverse complement strand
TGCGTGCGCGAGAAGGGACTCGAACCCTCACGCCCTCGGGCACTGGAACCTAAATCCAGCGCGTCTGCCAATTCCGCCACTCGCGCGCCCGCCCAGCCTAGCGGCCGCACGGCCCTGCGGCCTGCTCCGGTAGGCTCGGGGCGTCTTCCGGACCACGACCCATCAGGAGTACCCATGAGCGCCCTCGCAGGCAAGACCGCTGTCATCACCGGCTCGTCCCGAGGAGTCGGTGCCGCCACCGCGAAGCTGCTCGCGGGTGAGGGCGCGAACGTCGTGATCAACTACCGCCAGAAGGCGCCGCGGGCGAACAAGGTGGTCGCGGAGATCGAGGCCGCCGGCGGCAGGGCCGTCGCCGTCGGTGCGGACCTCACCGATCCCGAGGGCGTGCGCACCCTGATGCAGACCGCGATCGACAGCTTCGGCTCGCTCGACCTGCTGGTGCTGAACGCCTCCGGCGGCATGGAGGCCGATCTCGGCGAGGACTACGCGATGCGCCTGAACCGCGACGCGCAGAACGACGCGCTCACCGCGGGGCTCGAGCACCTCTCGCAGGGCGGCCGGGTGGTCTTCGTGACCAGTCACCAGGCGCACTTCATCGACGAGGTCGAGACCATGCCCGAGTACGAGCAGGTCGCCAGGTCCAAGCGGGCCGGCGAGACCGCGCTGACGCAGCGCCTGGCGGAGATGTCCGACAAGGGCGTCTCCTTCGTGGTGGTCTCCGGCGACATGATCGAGGGCACCGTCACCGCGACCCTGCTCAACCGCGCCCGCCCGGGCGCGCTCGAGGAGCGCCGGGAGGCCGCCGGGAAGCTCTACTCCGTCGAGGAGTTCGCCGCGGAGGTCGCCGCGATGGCCACGGCCGACGTCGAGACCGGCCACATCGAGCTGGTCGGCGGGGCCGACGACTTCCTCGCCCGCACCGCGGACTGACCCCTGTCGGGCGCAGCGGGGCCTCGCACCCCGCCCGCCGCGATACGATCTGAACGAGCAAGCCCTGACGACCCCCGGAGGCAGTGGTGGCGAAGAACAAGAGCCTGGACGAGATGCGCAGCGAGGCCTATCGCCGACAGGACAACCTCGCATCGGACATCGACGAGCTGATCGATCGGGTCCATCCCGTGAACGCGGCGATGCGCTGGAAGAACGAGGTCGTCGGAGCGGTGAAGGGTTTTTCCGCAGCCGGTGACGAGAAGACCCCCGTGACGCTCCCGGCGGCGGTCGCGGGCGGCGTCATCGGCGTGGTCCTGATCGGTGCGGGCATCGCTGCGGCGGTCGCCCTGTCCGGCGGGGACGGGAAGCCCGCGAAGAAGCTCTCGAAGGCACAGAAGAAGGCCGAGGCCGAGAAGGCCAAGGCGGCGGAGCACAGAGCCAGGGCCAAGCAGGAGGCGCGCGCCGCGAAGGCCTGACCCCCGCGGCGGCTCCGGCCCCGTGCGCGATCCTCGGCGCCGGTCACTGCGGTGGCCGGCGCCGAGCGCTGTCCGCGGGGCCCTCGGGCGCGCCCGGACGGCAGGCGTCGGCGCAGCGATCGCCCGAGGGTCCGGACGGTCCGCTCAGACGTCTCCGTCGACGTAGAACCAGCTCCCGCCCTCGCGCACGAAGCGGGAGCGCTCGTGCTGCTGTGCGCGGCCGTGAGGGCCCTTCGACCGGGCGATGAACTCGACGGTGCCCGCATCGTCGAAGGGGCCGCCCGCGCTCGTGGCGAGCACGTCCAGCCGCAGCCAGCGCACCTCCTCGCTCAGTGAGGCGAGCAGATCCTCGCGCTCCGGCCGGGTGCGCGGATGCCAGGTGCGCAGCAGATGGTCCGCATCGTGCAGGGCGAAGGCGGTGTACCGCGAGCGCATCAGCGCGGCCGCCGTGCCGGCTCGCCGCCGCCCGTGCAGCAGCGGAGCGCAGCAGGCGCCGAAGGTGTCGCCGCTCCCGCAGGGGCAGCGGTCGTCGTCGGAGAGGGCGGGGGAGGAGCTCATCCCCCGAGTATCCCGCGCGGCACG
>CAZHSL010000583.1:0-2007 GCA_964535185.1 uncultured Corynebacterium sp. | reverse complement strand
ACGGACGCCGTGCACTCCCTGAGCGCCGACGACCCGCGCCCGCTGCCGCGGCCGCTGCGGATCGCCGACGAGGAGATCCGCTCCGTCGGCGTCAGCGGACTGCGCACGGAGCAGATCGTGCAGACGGTCGCCGATCCGCAGGACGCCTGGACCGCGGACGCCGGCACCAGCGACCACTTCCTGCGCGGCGAGGTGGTGGTGCAGGTGCGGCGGGCCGACAACGCCGTGATCGGCCTGTTCTCCACCCGCTACGCGCTCTCGGTGCGGCCGGCGGAGTACGAACCGGCGCTCGACATCGCCGACGAGGCCGCGGGGCCGAGCGCACGCGGCGGGCAGGGGACCCGCCATCCCACCTCGCGCCGCGAGCTGCTGCGACGCATGGAGGCCGCGGGCTTCGTGGTCACTCCCGGGGCGACGCACGGTCGCGTCTCGCACCCCGACCACCCCGGTCTGGTGCTCCCCTTCGCCTCGACGCCCTCGGACCGGCGCTTCACCCGCCACGCGGTCGCGCAGATCCGCAGGGTGTTCGGGATCGACCTGCGGCGCTGAGGCGGCTCAGCCGTCCCCGGAGCCGGCCCGCGCGGCGTCCCCGCGGGCGTGCAGGATGCTGTAGGAGGTGTGCCCGAGGGCGCGCAGCAGCTGGATCAGCCGGTCGTAGGCGACGGCCCCGGCCACCGACCGCATGACCTGCACGTCCTCGGACACCGGGGCCGCCGGGTCCTCCTCGTGCAGCTCGCGGATCGCCTCGACGTCCTCCCGCGCCATCTGCGCCACCGGCACCGCGTAGCGGCGCAGCAGGGCGAGGTCCGCAGGCATGCCCCACGCCTCGAAGGTGCGCAGCAGCTCGTCCAGCGCGCGGCGCGGAGCCGAGCCCTCGTCCGGCCAGCCCAGCTCGGCCAGCAGGGGGCGGAGCGAGGGATGCTCCTCACGCTCGGGCGCTCCGGCCGCTCCCGCACCGCCTCCTCCGCCCCCGGGCCCCGGGATGCCGAGCACGATGTGCTGAGCGGTCGCCAGGGCCTGCAGCAGCGGCTGCTCGGGATCGTCGAGGATCGCCGTGAGCTCGGCGATGCGGGCGATCGGGGCGTCGACCAGCTCGCGGAGCACCTGGATGAGGGCGAGCCGGTCCAGGTGCGCCTGCCCGTAGTCCTGCCGGGTCGCGGTCACCCGCCGGCCCGGAGGCAGCAGACCCTCCCGGCGGTAGTACTTGATCGTCGCGGGCATGACCCCGGCGGTCTCGGCCAGCTGCGACAGCAGCATCGCTCCACCTCCTCGTCCCTCGCGCGCATCCCCTCGGATAGTGCGCCGACCTGCGACTATCTTGATGGCGCGCCGTGGATAGCGAGACTATCGTGCCGAGCATGGAGCAGCTCACCCCCGCGATCGCCGTGCACGCCGTCGCCGCCGCCTACGTCCTGCTGCTGGGCCCGGCGCAGATCCTGCGCCGCCGCCGGGACCTCGCCCATCGCATCCTGGGCACCACGTGGCTGGTCGCCATGCTCACCGTGTGCATCTCCAGCTTCTGGGTGATGCACGACGGCTTCTCCTGGCTGCACGGGCTGTCGATCTGGACGCTGGTGTGCATGGTCGCCGCGATGGTGGGGATCCGGGCGGGGATCGTGGAGGTCCATCGCGGATTCATGGTCGGCTCCTACGTGGGCACCCTCATCGCCTTCGCCTTCGCCGCGCTGGTCCCCGTGCGGCTGATCCCGCACCTGCTGCGCAGCGAACCGCTGGTCGTCGGGGTCACCGCGCTGGGGGTCGGCGTGCTCGTGCTGGTCGTGCACCTGAGCGTGGTGCGGGCCTTCGGCCGGGAACGCCGTGCCGCCGCTCAGGGGACCGCGCGACCCCTCCGCAGGGCGGGTGCCTGAACCGGAGCGACGGGAAGGGCCCGGACAGAAGAGTGCCCCGGCTCGTCCCCACGAGCCGGGGCCATCCCTTTCCCCCGCGTCCCGGATGTGTGGAGCCCGCTTCCTCCTCAGTCGGCGGGTCCTCCGGTGACGCGTTGGA
>CAZHSL010000582.1:0-2010 GCA_964535185.1 uncultured Corynebacterium sp. | reverse complement strand
GGGCTCAGGGCCGCGGGTCGCGCTCGGCGACCTCCTCGGCCTCGAGCTCGGTCTCGTCCTCGAGGTCGATGTCGATGACGTCCTCGTCCTCGACGTCGTCTGCCTCGCCCTCGGGCTCCTCCCAGTTCGGGTCGGTCAGCGGCTCCATCCGCACGGTGACCACGTTCTCCGGGAAGCGGTCCTGATCGCCGTCGGCCATGCCCGTGTGGTCGTCGTCGCCCTCGTCGATGAACCCGTCCTCGTCGTCGTCCTCGTCGTCGGTGTCCGCCAGGCGCGGGCTGAGCTCGTCGATCGCGTAGTCGCCGCCGCGCACGAAGCCGCGGCGGAAGGCCGCGCGCCCCACCATCACGCTGGCGGCCGGGACCGTGAGCATCTGGGCGAGCAGGACCACCAGCAGGAAGGCCGCGAGCGACCAGGACCGCGCCGCCAGCGAGGCGCCGGTGAACACCATGACCAGGCCCAGCACCTGCGGTTTGGATGCGGCGTGGATGCGCATCAGCACGCCGTCGAAGCGGTTCAGGCCCACGGCGGCGACGACGCCCAGCAGCAGCCCTCCGCCGATCAGCACGGCCGCGATGATCTCGATGACCGTCATCGTCCCTCCTCCGCCGGATCCTCGGGCCACCGCGGGCGGCCCTCGTCCCCGAAGCTGGCCGCAGCCGGGTCCGGGGGTCCGTCGGGATCCGGCTCCCCGGGGTGGTCGGGATCCTCGACGGGATCGTCCTCGCCCCAGGGATCGTCCTCCGGCCCAGGATCGAAGACGTTCTCGGGCCCGTCGTCCGGAGTCGAGCCGGAGACCGGATCGGCGTGGATCGCCTCGTGCGGGGCGGTGTCGGTGGGCGGCTCCTCACCGCGCCGGCCGAGGAAGCCCCGCCCCGGATCCTCCCGGGCGACGAAGCGTGCGAAGGCGACGGTGCCGATGAAGGCGAGCCCGGTCAGCCCCAGCATCGCCGGTCCCGCCCAGGCCGCCCGGGACTGCGCGGCGTACAGCGCCATCCCCATCACCACCAGGGTGACCAGGGAGTCGGTGGCCAGCGCCCGGTCCAGGATGGTGGGGCCGACGATCATGCGGTAGACGACGGCCAGCGCGGCCGCGGCGAGCAGAGCCGCGAACACCACCAGCACGGTCTCGAAGGGGCTCATCGCAGACCCGCCTCCTCGAGGACCTCGCGCCGGCCGATGGCCCACAGCAGCCGCTCCTCCTGGGCGCGCACGTCCGCTCGGGCCTTCTCCACGGCCTCGGGCGAGCCGGCGTTGAAGGTGTGCAGGAACAGGGTGCCGGTGGCGCGCTGGGCCTCGACCACGACGGAGCCGGGGATCAGGGTGCACAGCACCCCGGTGAAGGTGAGGAAGAAGTCCGAGCGGGAGGCCATGGTCACGGCGATCACGGAGCTGGGCGGCTGCGGGCCGGGCCGCAGCGCGAAGTACCCGACCTGGGCGGCGGAGACCACGCAGTCCGCGAAGAACCGGATGGCGAACCGCAGGAAGCGCAGCGGGCGCAGTGTGAGCTCGTGGCCGGTGGGCGGCATCGGGAACAGGATGAACACCAGCAGCGCCACCGCGAGCCCGCCGAGCACGTTCTTGAGGTCCACCCCTCCCCACAGCAGGCACCACAGCGTCACCGCCAGCAGCATCCACAGCCAGGAGCGGCGCAGGTCCCCGAGGCGTCCGCGGATCATTCCTCCACCTCCTGTCCCTCGCCGTTGAGGCGGGTGCCGGCGTCGTCGATGCGGTACTCCAAGTCTCCTGCGGCCTCGTCGCCGAGGACCGAGCTGACGTAGGGGACGCGCTCGAGGACCGAGCCGGCGGCCTCGTCGGCGTAGGTCATCAGGGGGCCGGCCAGCACCGTGAGGACCAGGGTGAAGGCGATCATCGCGGCGGTCGCCCCGCCCATCACCTTCGGCAGCGGGGCCTCGCGCTCGATGATCTCCTCGCTGGGCTCCTGCCAGAAGGCACGGTTCCAGATCTTCGCGATCGCGTACAGGGTCAGCAGGCTGGTGAGCACGCTGA
>CAZHSL010000581.1:0-2011 GCA_964535185.1 uncultured Corynebacterium sp. | reverse complement strand
GTGAAGGCCACCGTCGTGGACTTCGCGTAGTTCAGCCCGATCGCGCGTCCGAGCAGGAACGCACCGAGGAACATGCCCACGAAGTAGATCAGCAGCGGCACGGCGATGCGGGCCACGTCCCCTGGGGCGGAGAGGATCGCGTCGCCCTGGAGGGCGAACAGCAGCACGATCGTGAACAGCAGCCCGTACAGCGCCCAGGGTCCGACCTTCGGGAGGAACCGCTCCTCGTACCAGGCCCTGCTCCTCTCCCACGTCGTCGCTCAGGGGTGCGACTCGGCCTGCGCGTGCGACCTCACCTGAACCGCGCCCTGCCCGCCCGCAGCCACCTGCGCGCCGTCGTGAGGACAGAGTGTCGGCAACGCCTTACGCACCTCGTACGAAGGTCACCGCGCGGGGACGGACCGGCTGACGCGTCGGCAGACGTAGACGCGCGAGAAGCGCTCGCCGAGTACGACGACACCCCGGAACGCCAACGATCCGACTGGCGGCCGAAAACGGGTTGACCCTGCATGACGGCGACCGGAAAATGACGGCATGCTCATGACGTCGCAGGACATCGACCCCCAGGCGATCCTGGACGCCATCGTCCGTCGACAGCAGGCCCCGGAGACCGCGTGCGCGTACCTCGGCACGGATCCCTCGGAGATCCGTGCCGATCTCGAGTCCCTGGACCAGCACTGGCTGGAGACCGTCCGCGTCTCCGCCTCGACGGACGGCCGGATCCTCGGCGCAGCCGTCATCGAATGGGACCAGGAGCTGGATCGTTCCTGGGTGTACGGCCCCTGGATGGAGGAGGGCACCTGGTTGACCGCCGGTCCCTCGTTGCTCTCGGCGGTGACGGCTCAGGCACCGGTCGCCGACCACGAGATGTACGCAGACGTCCGAAACCACGGCATCGCGCAGCTGGCGCTGGACAGCGGCTGGCAGACGGGGGAGGCCAACTTCGAGTATCTCCGCGCCACGCCCGCACCGTCCGGAGCTCCGGGGGCCCGCCCGGCGACCCGTGCGGATGAGCCCGCCCTCCGTGCTCTGCATGAACGGGAGTTCCCCGGAACCTACGCGTCGGCCTCCGAGCTCCTCGACGCCGACAGCCGCTACTCGACGCTCGTCTTCGCACCGGAAGGAACGGTGCTCGGGTACATCGCCTCGCAGCTGCACTCCGAGTCCACGGTGTACGTGGACTTCCTCGCGGTCCATCCGAGCGCGCGCCGGAGCGGCATCGGAGAACGCCTGATCAACGGGGCTCAGGAGCGTTCGGGCCGGGACATGGTCGCTCTGACTGTCGATGAGAACCGTCCAGCGGCACGCGCGTTCTACGCCTCGATCGGTTTCGAGCTGTCGGCCAGCACCCGGCCCTATCGTCTGCGCTCGTCGAGCCAGTAGACGGGCCGGCCCGATCGCACGGGCCTCCGCTCACTGCGGGATCCACGTCGCTCCCCGGGGCATCCTGTGACTGGTACGTTCGCGAACGCGGGCCCCCGCCCACATGGACAGCTCATCGGAAGGATCGCGTCATGAGAGTGCTCGTCATCGGGGCGACCGGAAACATCGGTCGTGTCGCCGCAGCCGGCCTCGAGGAGCGGGGGCATGAGATCGTCCGCGCCTCCCGCTCGAGCGATCCGGCCGTCGATCTCGCCGTCGCCGCCTCGATCCCCGCGCTGTTCAGCGCGGTCGGCCCTGTGGACGCGGTGGTCGTCGCGGCCGGCGGTGTGCCCTTCAAGCCGGTCACCGAGCTCACCCGCGAGGACTACGCCGACGCCTTCGCGGTGAAGACGATCGGGCAGCTAGACGTGGTCCGCCACGCCTTCGAGCATCTGAACGACGGCGGCTCGGTCACGCTCACCTCCGGAGTGCTCTCCCGCGAGCCGATCGCGGCCGCCGCGGCCGCCGCGGCGGCCAACGGGGCGATCGAGTCGTTCGTGACCACGGCCGCCCTGGAGGCCCCGCGGGGGATCCGTCTGAACGTCGTCTCCCCGGACGTGCTGGAGAACTCGCCGCACCATCACGCGAC
>CAZHSL010000580.1:0-2015 GCA_964535185.1 uncultured Corynebacterium sp. | reverse complement strand
TACGGCCACACCTCCGACGGCATGATCTGCTCCGGCGAGGAGCTGGGCCTGGGGGAGGACCCCTCCGGTGAGGACGGCATCATCGTGCTGGGCCGCGGGCACGCCGAGGGCCTGACCGGCGAGCCCGGGGACGACGCGATCGCCCTGCTGGGACTGGCGGACGAGGTCGTCGAGATCAACGTGACCCCGGATCGCGGGTACTGCTTCTCGATGCGCGGGGTGGCCCGCGAGTACTCCCACGCCACCGGCGCCTCCTACACCGATCCGGCCACCACGGTCGAGGTCCCGCAGGCACCCGCCGGCGGCACCGCCGTGCAGCTGCGCGACGACGCCCCGATCCGCGGCGCCCAGGGCTGCTCCCGCTTCGTGGCTCTCGAGGTGCGGGGCGTGGATCCCACGGCCCGTACCCCGCGCTGGATGGCCCACCGCCTCGCTCTGGCCGGGATGCGCTCGATCTCGCTGATCGTGGACGTCACCAACTACGTGATGCTCGACCTCGGCCAGCCCCTGCACGCCTACGACGCCGGCAAGGTGGTGGCCCCGATCGTGGTGCGCCGCGCCCGGCCCGGCGAGGAGCTCACCACCCTCGACGACGTCACCCGCACGCTCGATCCCGAGGACCTGCTGATCACCGACAGCGACGGCGGCGAGGGTGCACGCGTCCTGGGCCTCGCCGGGGTGATGGGCGGGGAGTCCACCGAGGTCTCGGCCGGCACCACCGACATCGTGCTCGAAGCGGCGACCTTCGATCCGGTCTCCGTGGCCCGCACCGCACGCCGCCACCGCCTGCCCTCCGAGGCCTCCAAGCGCTTCGAGCGCGGCGTGGACCCGCAGCTGCCGCTCGCCGCCGCGTACCGCGCGGCCCAGCTGATCGTCGAGCACGGCGGCGGCGAGATCGCGGCCTCCGTCAGCGACGAGGGCGACGTGCCGGCTCCGGCCGCCCCGATCACGCTCCCGCTCGGCGACGCCGAGCGCGTGGTCGGCATCGCCTACACCCCGCAGCAGGTGCGCGACAGCCTGATCATGATCGGCTGCCAGGTCGAGGACGGCGCCGAGGGCACCCTCGCCGTCACCCCGCCGTCGTGGCGCCCCGACCTCACCATCCGCGAGGACCTGATCGAGGAGATCGCCCGCCTGGTCGGCTACGAGTCGATCCCCTCGCTCCTGCCCACCGCCCCCGGCGGCCGCGGCCTCACCCGCGCCCAGCGCGCCCGTCGCGCCGCGAACCGGGCGCTGGCCGAGGCCGGTCTGGTCGAGGTCACCTCGTACCCCTTCGTGGGAGAGGGCATCTTCGACGCCCTCCGCTACGAGGCCGACGACGCCCGCCGCGAGGCCGTGCGCCTGCTGAACCCGCTCGCCGACGACGAGCCGCTGATGCGCAGCTCGCTGCTGCAGACCCTGCTGCCCGTCGCCCGGCGCAACCTCGGCCGCGGCGAGGAGTCGGTGGCGATCTTCCAGGTGGGCACCACGTCGCTGTCCCGCGGCGGGGACGCCCGCTCCCCGGTGCCCGCGCCCGCGCAGCGGCCCACGGATGCCGAGCTCGAGGAGGTCCTCGGCGCGCTGCCGGTCCAGACCCGCACCCTCGCCGCCGTGATCGGCGGGGCCTCGGGGCCGGACTCCTGGCAGGGGGAGGTCCCCGACTGGGGCTGGGCCGACGCCTTCGAGCTGGCGCGCCGTGCGGCTGCCGCCGTCGGTGCGCAGATCGAGGTGCGCCAGATCGAGCAGGCGCCCTTCCACCCCGGCCGGGCCGGGGAGCTGCGGACCCTCGCGGCCGACGGCAGCAGCACCGTGATCGGCCACGCCGGCGAGCTGCATCCGGCGGTCGTCAAGGAGTTCGATCTGCCGGCTCGCACGAGCGCGCTCGAGCTCGACCTCGAGGCGCTGATCGCTGCGGCGCCCCTCGTGGTCGCCGCCGCTCCGGTGCCGACCTATCCGCCGGCGAAGGAGGACTTCGCCTTCGTGGTCGACGAGGACGTCCCGGCCTCCGCCGTCGAGGCGGCGATCGTGGTGGGCAT
>CAZHSL010000579.1:0-2017 GCA_964535185.1 uncultured Corynebacterium sp. | reverse complement strand
GACGGGGATACTCGGGGCATGTCGGAGCACTCCCCCGCCCCCGCCTATCACGGCACCGATTTCTACTGCGACGTCGCGATCCCCGACCCCGGAGCGCTCGAGGTGGTGCACGAGGACGAGCGGGTGCTCGCCTACCACCACACCCGGCCGTTCTGGCAGGTGCATCTGGTGGTGGCGCCGAAGCGGCACATCGCCTCACTGACCGCGGCCGGCCCGGAGGACGAGGCCGATCTCCGCGCACTGCTGACGGTGGTGACCGACGTGGCCCGGCAGGTCGAGCGCGAGCACGGCGCCGCAGCGGTGCTCACGAACCTCGGCGACTACCAGGATTCGAAGCACCTGCACGTCCATGTGCACTCCGGGCCGCGGCGCTGAGCAGCACGCGCGCGATCACAGCGGCAGTTTGCAGCCCACATGGCTCGGGACGTAGCCGAGCCGTTCGTAGAAGCGCAGCGCATCCGCCCGGGAGGCATCGGTGGTGAGCTGGGCCAGCGTCGCCCCCTGCGCCCTGCCCCAGTCGTGCGCCCAGGAGAACAGGGCCGTGCCCAGGCCGCTGCCGCGGGCCGAGCCGGCGACGCGCACCGCCTCGATCTGGAGGCGGGTCGCGCCGCCCCGGGAAAGGGAGGGCATGAGCGTGAGCTGCATCGTCGCCGCCATGGCCCCCTCCTCGTCGCGGACCGCCAGCAGCAGCTGGTTCGGGTCCCGATCGATCAGGGCGAGAGCCTGTTCGTACGGCGCGAGGTCGTCGCTCTCGCGCTCTCTCCCGAGCACGTCATCGGCGAGCAGCGCGATCAGTTCCGGCAGGTCGGCGGCGACGGCACGGTGGAGGGCGAAGCGTCGGCCGGAGAGGTCGAGGGTGTCCATGACCTCCATTGTCCCCGATGGTGCGGATCGCGCCCGGTGCAGCCGGCCGCGGTCGTCGCGCACAATGAGCTCATGGCCGCCATCGATTTCCTCCCGGGCGCTCAGCGCAGCGCCCAGCTGAGCTTCTCCGACCAACCGGCCTGGATCGTGAAGGACGAGGTGTCCGGCGGATGGGTGCTGCAGATCGGAGGCGTCGAGCAGTCGCACGTGGACCTCGAGGACCCGACCCGGATCGTCCACGAGTACCTGCAGCGGATGGCCAATGTGCTCGATGAGGCCTGGCCGCACCGAGCGCCGATCCGCATCGCCCATCTGGGCGGCGGCGCGCTCACACTCGCCCGCTACGTCCAGGCGACGCGACCGGGCTCGCCCCAGGTGGTCGTCGAGATCGAACGGGAGCTGCCCACACTCGTCACCACCGCGCTGCCGATGCCCCGGGGCACCGACCTGGAGGTCGTGATCGGGGACGCGCGCGAGGAGCTCGCCGCGATGGAGGGCAGGCGGTTCGACGCGATCGTGCTGGACGTGTTCTCCGGCGAGGAGTCCCCCGCACACCTGGCCACGAAGGACTTCTACCTCGAAGCGATCACTCACCTCGAGCCGGACGGGCTGCTGCTGGTCAACGTCGGCGACGACGCCGGGCAGCGCTTCCTCACCGTGCAGGTTCGCGAGCTCGAGGACGCCGCGGCCGAGGCCGGCCTCTCGGGAGTATGGACCTTGACCCATGCCTCGCTGCTGACCACGCCGGCCGACGGGAACATGGTGCTCGTGGTGGGCGGGGCACTCGCTTCGCCCGATGTCGGGGCGTGGCGGGAGGCCTGGGTGAAGGCCGGCCCGCATCCGGGTGCGGTGCTGGATCCGACGGAGACGGCAGAGGCGTTCGGCCGCTGAGTTCGTCCACAATCGCGCCGAACCGGTGCGCAGCTGGACGATTCCTGGATACCGTGTCGGTGATCTGACGCACTCCCGGAAGGCACACCCATGCCCCGCCGCCTCCTCAGCGCCGCCGCGGCCGGCGCGCTCCTGCTCGGCCTCGCCGCCTGTGGTGACCCGACCGACGGGCCCGTCACCACGGCCCCGCCCAGCATCGACGTCGCAGGCCCCAGCGACGACGGCGGCGACACCTCGCCGAGCGACGGCGGCGGCTCCGAGA
>CAZHSL010000578.1:0-2019 GCA_964535185.1 uncultured Corynebacterium sp. | reverse complement strand
CCTCCTCCGGCATCCCGCAGACCGAGTACCTCGAGGTGGGGGAGGGGCAGGCGCTGGTGGTCGACCGCGCCGACCTCAGCGTCTCGGTGCGCGCCGCGCTGCCGGAGTTCGCTGAGGTCACCGGGTAACCCGAGTGCTCGCTGTGGCTCGTGCCGGGTGAGTCGGAGAAGGACGCCGGTCCGTCATCCCCCTAACCTGCTGAACATGACGCATCTTCGACGACGCACGATCCTCACGGCTCTTCTCGCGGCGGGAACGGTGAGTGCGTGCACGGACCGGGGCGATACCTCGGCAGGGGAGCACGATGATGCCGGGGCGCCGGCCGAGAGCGACGGGGGTGCGGGGGGAGCGACGACGGCCTCGGCCGATCCTGGGACCGCAGTGGTGACCTCGACGTACATGCTCGCCCGCACCGAGGTGACGGTGGGGGCGCGGCCCCTGGTGCGCAGCGGGGAGAATCTCGTGCTGACCCTTGATCTCAGCGCCGAGGCCACGGGCTCGGACCTCGAGGAGCAGGACGCCCTGAGCCGCGGTCTCGCGGCCGGGGCGTCGGCTCAGTGGGATGACGGCTGGGGCTCTGCCTCCGGGGACACCCGCGACTACCTGGGTGTGAGACTGCTGGACCTCGAGGGGGACATGGTCGCGTCCACTGCGGTGGACGTCGACGGTCAGACGGTCGGACTGGCCGCCGACACCGGGCAGGAAGAGCCCTCCGACGGTGGACAGTCGCAGGGCGGACAGCTCCGCGGCACAGTGCAGATCGCCTTCAAGGACCCCGGGACGGACTCGTTGTCCGTCTACGCGCCGAAACTCCCGCTGTTCACGGATGTTCCGGTGATCGACGCCGAGGTGCCCGCGGTCGAGGGGACCGAGGAGCAGCTGGACCTCTCCCGGATCCAGGAGGCGCCGCTGGGCCCGATGCGGTCGATCTCCCAGGACCTCGACGAGCCGATCCGAGAGGAGCGCGAAGCGGGGACCACAACGGTCCTGATCGGCTCCGACGTACTGTTCGACTCGAGCTCCTCGACCCTGGACGCCGAGGCCGAGAGCGCCCTGGACGAGGCTGCGCGGCGCGTCGAGCTCCACGAAGCCGGTCCCGTGACGATCATCGGGCACACCGACAGCGTCGATTCCGACGAGTCCAACCTGACGCTGTCGAAGGAGCGTGCGCAGTCCGTGGCCGACGCGCTCGCCGACCGCCTCGACACGGACCAGTACGTCCTCTCCACCGAGGGGAAGGGCGAAGCCGAGCCGATCGCCTCCAACGACACCGAGGAGGGGAAGGCGCTGAACCGGCGGGTCGAGATCACCCTGGAGACAGCGGTGAGGGCGGTCGAGGCGAAGGGGACGGAGATGCCGGAGTTCGAGGGCCGGACCGGTTCCGCGGCGGACGGCGTGCGCTTCGACGGGACCGAGCACGGGGTGCTGCGGCCCTTCGACCTGCAGCTGGGCGCCGCACGCATGGTCGAGGGACATCTGGTGGTGACCCTCGAGGTGACGCCGCTCGACGAAGAGCGCAACGGCGTGTACGGCATCGGGCAGTTCGATTCCGGCACCGGGATGCCCGAGGAGCCCGACGGGGTCAGCGACTACACCCTGCTCGCGAGCAGCGGTGGTGTCGGTGTGCTGGTCGGGAGCGTGATCACGTATCCGGCGTTCCATCGTGCCGGCGGCCCGGCGGACACGATCCGTCCGCTGACCGACCTGTCGCTGAACTCCGCGGCCGACGGCGGGGTGCCGCGGATCCTCGAGCTGGTCTACCCGCGGGACGTCACAGGAGTCGAGGAGGGCGCGCAGGTCGCGCTGCAGTACGGCGTGACCTCCTCGCTGTCGTTCCTGAACGAGAAAGGATGGCGGCTGACCGAGGTCCCCGTCGGTGCCTGAGCCGTCCAGCGCCTCGCCGGGTCGCTAGGGTGGTACCTCCGGCAGCGTCCTGCTCGTCGGCCCGACCCCGCTGGGAGGCCCCGTGATCGGTTTCGAGAACGTGCGCAAGGAGTACCCGGGCGGCACGCTCGCGGT
>CAZHSL010000577.1:0-2036 GCA_964535185.1 uncultured Corynebacterium sp. | reverse complement strand
TCCCTGTCCTCCACGCCACCAGATTCCTGCCCTATATGTGAGTTGAACGGCTATACCCATTCAGGACGCGCCGTTCGGCCCGCTCGGATCTTCGCCGCCCAGACTCTTGGTCACCGGGAGTCATTGATGCCGGTATCGCCGGCATCTGCGTCCTCAGTTTCGTCGTCGATCCACTCGAACAGGTCGCCCGGCTGGCATTGGAGCACGCGGCACATCGCATCCAGCGTCGACAGGCGGACGGCCTTGGCGCGACCGTTCTTGAGTACTGCGATGTTGGCCGGCGTGATGCCCACCCGATCGGCGAACTCCCCGACGCTCATCTTCTGTCGAGCGAGTTCCACATCAATGCGACTGACGATGGCCATCGCTCAGACAACCGCATCCATCTCGACCTTGAGCGCGGTCGCTCGGACGAGTAGGCCTCTGAGGACGACGATCAGCAGGACGACAGCGAGACCGACCATCAGACCGAGCAACTCGGTCAGGACGATCCACGGAGCAGAAACACCCTGGATCGTCTGCCATGCGCTGGTGACCAGAGCGATGCACCATCCGGCACCGAGGGCGCCGAGGATGACATCGACCCACCGCCGTGCCTCAGCGTCGAAAATCTCGTCACGAGCAACGCGGCCCAGCAGCTCCCATGTGGCCAGCAGTGTGGCTTGGATGCAGGACAGGAAGGCGATCAGCGAGATGGCCAGCTGCCAGCGTGCCCAAGCGAACTCCGGGTACGCGTCTGCCATCCACCCGGAGACCACCGGCACGACCACGACTTGGGCGAAGAGGAGGCCGAGGCCCGAGAGGACGGCAACGACTTGAAGGGTTCGAGCGAGGCCACGAGTCATGCGTTGAGTATCAATCGCTATCTATCGAAAGTCAATCGGTAGCCGCGTCCGCCCCTCGCTAGCCGTCTCAGCCACCGCAGATGGGGTGTGGGGCGGTAGGGAGCAGGCCGCGCCCGACGCCTTGGCCGTGAGTGACAGCTGCGCCAGTGAGACACCCGTACGGGATGGGTGCCCCGTCGACGGGATGCTGGAAGCGTCCGTTGATGGAGATCCTGTCGATACTGTTGCGGACACCGGTCGCCGGCGTGCTGTGCGTCCTACGGTGAGGTCATGGAACTCCGCGACGCGTCGAGCCGACCTGCATCTCTGGCCGTCCCGCGGCCACGCCACATCGGGGTGATCATGGACGGCAATCGACGCTGGGCGAAGGCTCAACGGCATGTTGACGTGGGCTTCGGCCACAAGGCTGGGGCGGAGCACCTCTCCAATTTCATGGCCTGGCTCAGCGCACGGAGCATCGACCATGCCAGCGCCTACATCTTGTCCGCCGACAACATCCGCAAGCGTGACTCCCAAGAGGTCCGCTACCTCTTCAGGCTGATCGAGGAGATCATCCCGCACCGGGTGAAGGCGGCTCAGAGTTGGCAGCTCCACGTCAGTGGCGATCTGGACCTGCTTCCTGCCTCGGCCCGAGCAGCGCTCGAGCGCGCGATCCAGGAAACGTCCGATCGGCCCCGGCATCTCACGCTCGCTATCGGCTACGACGCTCACGCAGACATCGTCTCTGCCGTTCAGCGCGCCATCCTCCACCTCGCGACCGGGGAGCTCGACGACCTCACCGTGGAAGCGGTCTCGGAGCAGCTTGCCGGTGGCCCAGTGAAGGACATCGACCTGATCATCCGCACCGGCGGGGACAGTCGCACCTCGGGCTTCTTCCCCTGGCAGACCAAGAGCGCCGAGCTCTACGTCGTGCAGCACCCGTGGCCGGCGTTAAGCGAGTCTGACCTCGACGATGCGCTCAGCTACTACGCCACCAAGCGCGGCCGGGCGACAACGTAGCGCACCCGCGGTAAGCGACCTCAACTGGACAGTCCTGTCCCGTTAAGGGCCACCCTGCGTGACAGCTACGCCGCCGTAGGCTCCCCCGTCACACAGGGTCCAAAACGGCAGTTCCGTGACAGATCTGCGCCGTGGGGTATAGGCCTTTCAACTCACACCAGGCGCAGGAATGTGGTGGCGGAGCACTGGCCG
>CAZHSL010000576.1:0-2039 GCA_964535185.1 uncultured Corynebacterium sp. | reverse complement strand
GCGGCAGCCAGGCATCGGTGGGGTCGACCTGGTCGACGCCGAGCTCCTTGACCTGGCGCAGCTGCGAGGCCCAGACGCTGGAGGAGGCCTCCACCATGGGCGTGCCGTCGGAGGTCGTACTGCCGAACGAGAGCATGTTGGCGCCGATCGGCCAGTTCTCTGCGGTGAACATCGTCGTCCCTTCGTGGTTCATCGGGTCTGCTGACGATCCTATAGGAAAGATGCGCATCGGGGAAGGGGCCCCGCCGTGGGGCTCGCGCCGAGAGGATGCTCGGGCCGCCGCCCGGCCGAAGCGGACGGCTCTCCGCCCGCGCGCGGGCGCGAACTACGCGGGACCGGCCGCTCCTGGATCGCCGCAGCACTCCTCGGTGGTCTGACCATTGCGGCCGCCATTCCCTTCTCCCGGTGCGCCATCGCATGATCGAGGGAGGCGGCGGACACCCCTGTCCGACCCCGCACTTTTCCTATAGGATCGACCTGGTGCCCCGCACCCGACTCCCCCACGACCCCGCGCCGACGCTCTCCGCCGGCAGCTCACGGAGGACCCCACGATGACGTACCTCTTCAACGACCCGGCCGATTTCGCGACCGACGCCGTCGCCGGACTCGCCGCAGCCCACCCCGAGCACGTCGCCGTCGTGCACGGCGGCGTGGTGCGCGCGACCGAGACCCCGAAGGGCCAGCCCGCCCTGGTGATCGGCGGCGGCTCCGGCCACTACCCCGCCTTCGCCGGCTGGGTGGGCCCCGGGATGGGCCATGGCGCCCCCTGCGGCAACATCTTCTCCTCGCCGTCGGCCTCCCAGGTCTACTCCGTGGCCCGCAACGCCGAGGCCGGCGGCGGCGTGATCCTGGGATTCGGCAACTACGCCGGGGACGTGCTGCACTTCGGTGCCGCCGCGGAGAAGCTGCGTGCCGAGGGCGTGGACGTGCGGATCATCAAGGTCAGCGACGACATCGTCTCCAACTCGGCCGAGAACCACCGCGATCGCCGCGGCATCGCGGGTGACCTGCCGGTGTTCAAGATCGCCGGTGCCGCGATCGAGGCCGGCGCCGACCTCGACGAGGCCGAGCGCATCGCGTGGAAGGCCAATGACGCGACCCGGTCGTTCGGCGTCGCCTTCGACGGCCCCACCCTCCCTGGCGCCGACGAGGCCCTGTTCCATGTCGAGGACGGCCAGATGGGCGTGGGCCTGGGCATCCACGGCGAGCCCGGCGTGCGCGACGAGCCCATCGGCAGCGCCGACCAGATCGCGACCATGCTGGTCGAGGGCGTCCTGGCCGAGCAGCCCGAGCGCGCCGAGGGCGGCTACCAGGGCCGCGCCGCGGTGCTGGTCAACGGCCTGGGCACCGTGAAGTACGAGGAGCTCTTCGTCGTCTACGCGAAGGTCGCCGCGCTGCTCGAGGAGGCCGGGATCACCCCGGTGCGGCCCGAGGTGGGCGAGCTCGTGACCAGCCTCGACATGGCGGGACTGTCCCTGACCCTGGTGTTCCTGGATGAGGAGCTCGAGGAGCACTGGCTCGCGCCCGTGGACACCCCCGCCTTCCACCGCGGCGCGATGCCGCAGATCGACCGGCCCCGCCGCACCAGCTTCTGGGAGGCCGGGGCTGATGAGACTCCCGAAGCCACCGAGGAGTCCCGCGCGGCTGCGGCGCAGGTCGCCGAGGTCCTCGAGCTGTTCCGCTCGGTCTGCGCACGCGAGGAGGAGGAGCTGGGCCGGATCGACGCGATCGCCGGCGACGGCGACCACGGCCAGGGCATGGCCTACGGCTCCAAGGGCGCGGCGGCCGCTGCGCAGGAGGCGCTCGAGGCCGGGGCGGGGGCCCGCACCCTGCTGGTCCGCGCGGGGGAGGCCTGGTCCGAATCCGCCGGCGGCACCTCCGGCGCGCTCTGGGGCGCGGCGCTGACCGCGGCCGGCGGCGTCTTCGACGACCGGGCCGGGGTCGGGTCCCGCACGGTCGTGGACGCGGTCGAGGCCGGGATCGACGCGATCCAGCGCCTGGGCGGCGCGAAGGTGGGCGACAAGACCATGGTCGACGCC
>CAZHSL010000575.1:0-2040 GCA_964535185.1 uncultured Corynebacterium sp. | reverse complement strand
CGGTTCGCGACGGAGCTGCGCAGCGCCATCGAGCAGAGCGGACTGACCCTCACCGTGATCTCGCAGCGGCTGCGCACCCGTCAGCGGCCGGTCAGCGTCGCGACCCTCAGCAACTGGCAGTCGGGGCGCAGCCTGCCCGGCGGGGAGCAGTCCCTCGGTGTGGTGGCGGCGCTCGAGGAGCTGCTCGGGCGCTCGCCCGACTCGCTCGCGGATCTGGTGGGAGGGCCGCGGCTGCGCGGCCGGACGGTGCGGACGGCGAGCTTCCTCGGCCACCGCTCCAGCAAGGAGGTGTTCAACGATGCGCTCCGGGAGCTCGGCTTCACCTCCGCGCAGCAGTACGCCCACGAGCGGGTGTTCCACCAGCTGGCGGCGATCGATTCGACCCGTCCCGTCCAGAGATTCGACTTCCGCCTGATCGTGCGGGCCCTTGAGTCCGGGGTGTGCCGGCTGCCGGCGGTGTACGTCCTCGAACCGACCGAGCCGAACATCGCCCCGCACTTCGTCCCGCTCGACGGCTGCTCGATCGGGCGCCGGGTGGTCTGGCCCGAGCAGCGCGCCTACGGCGTCGAGCTGCTGGTGGACGGCCGGCTCGACGCCGGCCAGGTCGCGTCCTTCGCCTATCGGGTCGAGCTGAGCGCGGAGGCGACGGACATGACGACGGTGGTGTACAGCCTCCCGCGGCGGGCCAACGACGTGCTGATCGAGGCCGAGTTCCGCGGCGACCGCCGGCCGGTGGACTGCGAGAGGTACCAGCGCACGGAGACCGGGGAGACCACCGCCGCGGTGCGGCTGGACCGCCGCGACCGGCTCCAGGTCAGCGAGGCCCGCTTCGGCCCGGGCACGCTCGGGCTGCGCTGGGCGTGGGAGGACGGCTGCGACGACGAGGACGACGCGGACGACGCGGGTCTCCTCGGCGAGGGGCTCGACGGCATCGCCTGACGCCGCGGGGCCGCGGAGGTCCTCGCCGGGCCTGACCGCCGCGGCGTATCCTGGGGACCAGCATCCGGCCTCACAGGAGGTGTGGACCCATGGGCTTCTCCGGTCAGAACATCGTCGTGGGCTACGACGACACCACGGCGGCGATGGCAGCGGTCCGCTGGGCCGCCGATCTCGCCCGCCGCACACGGTCCGGGATCCATCTCGTGCACGCCTGGACCTGGCCCCTGCTCGGGCAGGGCATGACGGGCATCCCGATGCTGGACCCCACCGGCCCCCGCAACCAGGCGATGCGGCTCCTCGACGACGCCGCCGATCGCGTCGCCGCCGGGTTCCCCGACGTCCCGGTCACCTCCGAGCTGCTCCCGGGCACGCCCCGGGAGGCCCTCGAGGAGATCTCCGAGCGCACCGACCTGCTGGTCGTGGGCACCCGCGGTCTCGGGCCGGTGCTCGGTTCGCTGCTGGGCTCCGTCAGCCGCGGCATCCTCCACGACGCCGGCTGCCCGGTGGCCGTGATCCGCTCCGACGAGCACCGGGCCGGTCCGGTGCTCGCCGCCTACGACGGCTCCGACGCCGCCGGCGAGGCGGTCGATGAGGCCGCCGACCTCGCCGCCGCCTGGGGAGCCGTGCTGCGTGTGATCCACGTGCGCGCCGGCGCGACCCCGCCCCGCCCCGGCGACGGCGAGGCGGCGGACGCCGGGAGCCGCTCCGACGCGATCCTCGCCGAGGGGGCGGCCCGGGCCTCCGCCCGGCACGGGGGTCTCGAGGTGCAGACGCGGATGGTCCGGGACCGCACCGTCGCCGAGGGGCTGCTCGACGCCGCCACCGGGGCGAGGATGCTGGTCATCGGGCATCGCGGGCTGAGCCGCGGGCCCTTCGGCTCGACCGCGCACGCGATCGTCCTGCACGCCACGGGCAACGTCGCGGTGGTGCGGCGCGGCGCGCTCGAGTGACGTGACTCGCGTCCCGCATCGACGAGTTTGAACGCGCGAGGTCGCGGCGGTTAAGCTGTGCGACGGTAGCGTGTCCGAGCGGCCGAAGGTGCATCACTCGAAATGATGTGTGGTTCATAGCCACCGCGGGTTCAAATCCCGCCGCTACCGC